>CAMYAU010000017.1 GCA_947253735.1 uncultured Varibaculum sp.
GCTGGTTGATCCCGTTGATTGCAACGGTTGCGGCGCTGGTGATCATTGGGGGAGGGATAGGTGCCTATTTCGCCTTCGCCGGTTTTAGGCACGTGGGTTACGATTCCCCAGAAGAACTCGCTGATGCCCTGAAGGCTTCGCTTGATGAATCTGATTTGATCGGGATCGCCCAGATGAGTGCGCCTAGCGAGGACGTTATTGTTCAGGACACTTTGCAGCTCAATAAGGGTTTAAAACAGCTTATTTCTACGGACGGATCAAATCCGCAAGGAGAAAGCGGACAGCTGGAGAATAAAATTTCTGACTTGACTAGCGTCATGCGAAATCTAGATATCGATACTTCCCGATTAGATAGCAAAGTAGAAAGCCTGAGTGATGATATTTCTCGGATTAACTATTCGGGAAAAATCGATGTGAAAATAAAAGATAGAAATAAGTTAAAAGCCGGACTAGATAAACTGGTATTTAATAATCAAGATACTCCGAAAAAAGAAACAAAGTTGAATTATTTATTAGGAAAAATTGATGACTTAGAAAAAGATGGCATCGACTATAAAACTCCCACTCCGCTGCAAATCATGGCGGTTAGAGAAGCTAATAAATGGTACTACTCTGTTCTTACCAGTTGTGTCGATTATATAGCGGTTGGAGCTGGGGGAACGCGCGGTAACCGGGTAGACTACAATGTTAATTGGGCTGATCCGGGGGAGACTCCGAGCGATAGTGGGCAGTTTGTGAAAGAGCTTTCGGGAGCTATTACCCGGGTTAGTAATCTTGATGAGCTAACTTCTGAAGACTGCATGCGGTTCCTGGATATTCCGGAACGTCGCATAGTGATGATTTATGCCTCTCCGCAGGCTAAAGGGGATATCAGCCCGAGAATGGATCTTAAGATTAGTTTATCCGAAGATAAAAAGAGTTCCTATGGCTTCGCTTTTAATCTAGATAATCTGAAAATTGATGTCGATGACATGGGCTGGGAGATCGTCGGGGGAAAGGGAACCTATTTCTATGAAAGAGGAAAGCAAACATCTGATTTTGGAGATTATATTAAAAATGGCAAGTTGCAACTCGTGGCTAAAGCAACAAAGCAGGGGCTAAAGTTATCATTTTCCGGCAGTCTGGCTAACTTTTTTAATAACCTAGATTATGATTTAGGAAATGAGTATTTCCAAGAAAATAAGGACGAATTCTATAGAGGTTACGAGAAGCAAATAGATGAAGATCCCTTCCGTAAGCCATATAAAAAACTTATTCTTGGCTACTTTGGTTTGGGTAAAAAAATGGGTGCAGAGATGGATCGCGAAGATTATAACTATGATTCGGATTACGACGACTCTGACTATGACGATTAAGAGATGAATAAGGCAGCTAGCGGGTGCCAGCGGCGGTAACGAAATCGATCAGCGACTCCACCGGTCCCAAAAGACCCGGTTCTAGATCTTGCCAGTCGCGTACTTGCCGCAAAATATGTTTCCAGCCCTGAGCAATATCCGCTTGGTTTTCAGCTGGCAAGCCTAGCGCCTGCAGGCTGCCCACTTTAATATCGGTGCCTCGCGGTACTTGTGGCCAAGAAGCTAATCCCAAGCGTTGTGGTTTCACGGCTTGCCACACGTCCACGAAGGGGTGACCTGCAATCGCGACTGCGTCCTCGCCAAAAGTTTCGATACAACGCTGGGCGATACGCGACTCTTTGGAACCGGTCACAAGGTGATCTACCAAGGCACCGATTCTGGTCTGCGGGGTAGGGCCGAACTCTGCGAGACGCTCCTCGAGATGATCCACCCCGTCGAGGATTTCAACTACCACTCCCAGCTCTCGCAGGTCATCGCCCCAAACGTGTGCCACCAGCTCTGCATCATGGCGCCCCTCAACCCAAATCCGGGAAGCCCGCGCCACCCGCGCGCTCCTCTTGGCATCTTGTGGTGCGCGGCGAGAACCTGAGTTAGTAGCAGCTCGACCGCTCGCCAACTTTGGAGATTTGTCGTTTTTGGTAGCAGGTGGCGGAACCCGCAGCTCCACCGGTTTTCCATCAATCCAAAAACCGGCTCCCAGGGGGAAAGCCCGCACTTTGCCGCGGCGATCCTCTAATTCCACCACATGCATGCCACCGGCTTTATAGCAGCGCAATACCGCGCCTACAAAACCGGTCATCACATCCTCGACCACCAGGCCGGGAGTAGCGGGAACCGGGCGGGAAGTGGGGAGCTTGCGCCAATCATCATTAGCGAGGACGTCTTTTCCGTAGCGATCAAACACGCCCTAACTATAGGGGAAAAGCTTAGGCGCTACAGCAGGCCGCTCCGGCAGAGTCTTCAGATTCTCCGCTCCCGGAATAGTCAGGATCCAGGGCCGCCGCCTCTTCCGGGCTAACCCACTCCGGCAACTGGCTAAGCCGTGAAAGGTACTCGCTAATAGCCTCGAAATTGCGCAAGATTTCAGGAGAGGACGAAGAAAGGACTTGGAAAACCACAAAGGCGCGGATATCGCTTTCGCGAGGCTGCTCGCCAGTAAGGAACGGATTTTCCCGCAACATATCCTCCAGGTGCTCCAAAGTCAGCGAAAACTTCCGCCGAGTTTGGGCATCGGCTTCACCGTGAGAAACAGCCCAGGAAGGCGTCACTAGGTGCTGATTAAGCCAGCCATCAAACTCATCTAGCTTTTCCCTTTCCGCTGGCGGATATAGATCTGGGGCTTCAAAATGGCAGAAAGGTTTCCAGGCGGTGCAAAAATCGAGCAGCATATCGGCAGACTCGGTAGCCACAATCTGGTTACCCCGCTGGGAATCTAAGATCACCGGCACAGTTTGCGGATCATCAGGCTCAAAAGTGGGCTGGCGGCGATATAGTTCTCGCGCCGAACGCACCATCAGCAGCGGGTCATAGGAATAGCCATCCCGAATAAACTCGAAACCATCCGGGCCGGAGCCGGTAGCGTAACGTACCCCGATTGCGGCCTCTAACCCTAAGAGCCGTCGCGCGATGGTCACCCTGCGGCAATAGGGACAAAGAGGGGAAACTACTAGCCGGTAACGGCCGGCCTGTACCGGTAACTCTTCGCTACCAAAACGATAATTGGGGATCATGGTCAACTCCTGTTCTCGAGGCCAAGTTCCATTATGGCAAATGTGAGGAGTCCCCGCGCGCTCAGCGAAACGCATCAAAATGTGCCATAATGAACGGGTGCTCCGGGGTCGGTGAAAATCCGAACCGGCGGTAAAGTCCGCGACCCGCCCACTAAGGGTGGCTGAACCGGTGAAATTCCGGTACCGACGGTTATAGTCCGGATGGAAGGCAGCACGGGCAGTTATGCCTTAATGGCGTCTGCGCATGTCCGCGCCTCCTCGGAACACGCTGTTCGCGAGGAGGTTTTTTGTTGGCGCTTTCCATGCCCCCCAAGGCTGCGCTCACTCATGCACTTGCGGCTGCCAGTAAAGCTGCCCTCCAAGGTCCTAGAACTGGAGGGAACCCCCAAGTAGGCTGCGCTATTCTTTCCCCAGCTGGACGGCTACTGTCTATGGGGTATCACCGGGGGGCTGGAAGCCCCCACGCCGAAGTCGATGCGCTCGCCAACTTAAAAGAGGACACCGGATCTGCTGATCTCACGGCAGTAGTCACCTTGGAGCCATGCAATCACACCGGTAAAACTCCTCCCTGTACCCACGCCCTCATCGAAGCTGGGATCAAAAATGTAATTTGGGCAGCCGATGACCCAAATCCGAAAGCCGCTGGTGGCGGGGAATATTTAAGAAGCCAGGGGATTAATGCTTGCAGCGCCGCAGAAGTAGGGATTGACGAAAACGTTCTTGCTAGCGCTCAGGAAGTTAGTGCCCACTGGGTGCAGGCCACCAGGCGCGGCCGCCCCTGGACGATTGCGAAAGTAGCGCAGACTCTGGACGGGTATTGCGCCGCTAAGGATGGATCTAGCCAGTGGATTACCAACCGGCTTTCTCGTGCCTATGCGCACCGGATTCGCTCCCGTGTCGATGTAATTATTGCCGGTACCGGCACTGTAATTGCCGATAATCCGCAGCTGTCCGCGCGTCTAACTGATGGGCGGAAGCTCCCGCATCAGCCGCGCCCCTTGATTATTGGCAATCGCGAGATTCCCACGGAATCTTACCTGGCCGGTAAAGCAGAACAGGCTCGTACCCACGACCTTAAGGCGGTGCTCGAAAGCTGCTACCAACGCGGAGAGATTTTTGCCCTTCTGGAAGGGGGACCCACCTTGGTAACTGCCGCGCTAAAGGCTGGCCTGGTCGATGAACTCCATGTCTACCTGGCTCCTCGGCTACTGGGAGCGGGGCGCAAAGGAATAGGGGACTTGGGGATTACCTCCTTGAACGGCTCACGAGATTTTAGTTTGCTACAGGTTAAAGAGCTAGGCGGAGATGTTTTCTTGGCGTTAGAAAAGGAAGGGGCAGCATGTTTACCGGACTAATCACAGAGGTAGGTCGCATCAAGTTTCTAAAGCAGCAAGAACAAGATCTCGAAATCGGGGTAGCTTGCAGTTTTGCCTCCCAACTAACCCCGGGAGAATCGGTGGCTACCTCCGGGATTTGCCTGACCGTGACCAGGGTAGAGGGCGATACTTTTTATGCCTACGCCATGCCGGAAACCGTCAGGCTCACCAATTTGGGGCAAAAGCGCGTTGGCGAAGGGGTTAACCTGGAGCGCGCCCTCCTGCCTACAGATCGCCTAGGGGGGCACCTGGTCGCCGGGCATATCGACGGCATCGGCACGGTAACTTCTCTCGAGGAGGGGGAACGCTGGTTGGAGCTGCAGATTTCGGCTCCGTCCTCGCTCCTTTCCCAGATTGCCCGCAAGGGATCGATTGCGATTGACGGGGTGTCTTTAACCGTAACCGCGGTGGGTGCGGACTATTTCCGGGTCGCAATAATCCCCGTCACCCGGGATAACACTACTTTAGGAACCCTTTCGGTCGGCTCTTTAGTCAACTTAGAGACTGACCAGATAGCGAAATATGTGGAACGTTTACTTGAGGGGAGTAATAACCAATGAGTGACTTGGCAAAGTTATTCGAGCGGGTCAGCGCGGCTCTGCAGGCAGGGAAACCCGTCCTAGTCGCGGATTCTACCGATCGAGAAAACGAGGTCGATGCAATTGTTAGCGCCCAAACAGTCACCCTCGAATGGATGGGGTGGATGGTGCGTTATACCTCGGGTTATATTTGTGCCCCTATGCCTGCCCAACGCGCGGAGCTGCTAGGGCTTCCCATTCAGTGGCCCGCCAATCAAGACCAGCTTCGCACCTGCTATACGGTTTCCTGTGATGCTGCGCAAGGAGTCACCACCGGGATTTCAGCAGCAGATCGCCGTACTACTTTGCGGGCTTTAGCTAACCCTCAGGCCAGCAGTGAGGATTTGGTACGTCCGGGACATATTTTGCCTTTGCGGGCGCGCAGTGGCGGGGTATTTACCCGGGCAGGGCATACCGAGGCGGCAGTAGATTTAATGAACTTGGCCAAGCTGGAGCCGGTAGCGGCGATTGGGGAAATGGTGCACGATGATGGTTCGATGGTTCGCTACCGCGACTGCCCGGCGATTGCGGAAAAATTCGACTTGGAACTAATCACGGTTGCTGAGCTGAAAGAATTTTTATCCCAGGTCAAATCCCCGGCAGATGTGGAAGCGATTGCCCGGGTTACCCAGATCGCCAGCGCGAAATTGCCGACAAGGTTTGGGGACTTCACGGTGCGAGCCTATCGTGACGCGGAACTAGGGGCAGTTCATATCGCTTTGATCTCCCAAAAGCTTCCTGAGTCGACCGCGCTGGTACGAGTGCATTCCGAATGTCTCACCGGGGAATCTTTCGGTTCGCTGCGTTGTGATTGCGGGCCGCAGCTACAGCAAGCGATGAGGCAGGTAGCAGCCGAGGGGGGCGCGATTATTTATCTGCGCGGACAAGAAGGACGCGGGATTGGGCTGAGCGAAAAAATTAAAGCCTATGCGCTGCAAGACCAAGGACGGGACACCGCTCAGGCCAATCTTGATTTGGGGTGGCCGGTTGACCTGCGAGAATATGGGGCAGCTGCGGCAATTTTACGGGATCTCAAACTGACTAATATCCGGTTGCTTACCAATAATCCGCAAAAGGCCCTAGTGGGACAAGATGGGATTCAGGTGAAGGAAATAGTGCCGCTGGAAGTAGGGATAGATCCCCACAATATCGAGTACTTACGTACCAAACAGCGCTTGGGACATATCTTCCACAATCTAGATAATTTTGAGGTTAAGGAATAGTCTCGCCCTGACTCTTAACAAATCGACATACTTTAAGGAGAAAAATGGCTGGAGCTGGAGTTCCCGACCTGCATATTGCGGGCGAAGGCAAGAAAGTTGTGATTATCGCTACCCATTGGCATGAGCAAGTGATGGAGGGGCTCATCGCCGGGGCTAAGCGTGCCTGCCAGGACGCGAAAGCGGATTTTGAAGTCGTACGGGTTCCGGGTTCTTTCGAACTCCCCTTAGCGGCAAAAGCTTACGCTGAGGGAGGGAAAGCCGACGCCCTGGTTTGCCTGGGGGTAGTAATTCGCGGCGGTACCCCTCATTTTGACTACGTTTGCGATGCCGCGACCTACGGCCTTACCAAAGTGTCAGTTGAGTCCCAAATCCCTCTAGGCTTTGGGCTGCTTACCTGCGATAATCTCGAGCAAGCCCTGGATCGCGCCGGTCTGGAATCCTCTCACGAAGATAAAGGATACGAGGCGGTACAGGCAGCACTGGCAATGGTCCAGGTCTTAACGCAGGCTCAGAAGTAAGGGTCCCTGTCTTTAGCTTTGCGCGAATCACCGGTTCCGGGTTAATAACTAGCTCCCAATCAAGGTAGAGTTAGCAGTCGAGGCAGCCGAGTGCTGAAAAAGTTTTGCTGGGATTTAGCGCTACGGATTCCCGGGACAGTGAGGAGATATGAGCCAGGCAAGTATCCGACGCGACGACGTTTTGCGAGCTATAGTCACCGACTATGTAGAAACTGGTGAACCCGTGGGCTCTAAGGCGTTAGTAGATCGGCATGATTTGCGGGTATCTCCGGCAACGGTTCGTAATGATATGTCGGTTTTAGAGGAAAAGGGCTATCTGTATCAGCCACATACTTCTGCCGGTCGGGTGCCCACTGAAAAAGGTTATCGCGCCTTTGTCGACCGGATTTCAGAGCTTAGCCCGATTACCAGTGCTCAACGTCGCGCAATTGAAACTTTCGTTTTAGAAGCTGCCGATTTTGATGAAGTCGTAGAACGCACCGTCAGGGTTTTAGCCCAGTTGACTCGGCAATTAGCGGTGGTGCAGTATCCACATTTTGAACGCAGCGGTCTGCGTCATATCGAACTTATTCCGGTTGCCGAGTTCAAACTGTTAGTAATCGTGATTACTAACAGTGCCCGGGTACAGCAGGCTACTATAGATACCCGCTATGAGGTTGATTCTGCGAGCGCTCACTCTTTAGCTATGCTTTTAAACTCCACTTTAGAGGGGATGGAAGAATCGCAAATATCCCAGGTGGAACCGGTGTTAATGGCAGGTGCTCTCCCCGAACAGTTAGAAATAATCTCCCAGGTGTTACCGATTATTCGCGAAGCGCTCACCGGGGAAAGAACCGAGCGAATCGTGATGGTAGGAGCAGGAAATTTGGTGCGCTCTAGCCCCGAGTTTTCGAGTTCGATCGGCTCTATCTTAGATGCCCTCGAAGAGCAGGTAACTTTGCTACGGCTATTTTCGGAGATCGACCAACAAGACTCACCGGTTACGGTAACGATTGGCTCGGAATCAGGGGAGCATTCTCTGTCGGAGACTTCTATTGTGGCAGGTGCTTATGGAGATAAAGAAAGCGGGGTCGCCCACGTGGGAATAGTCGGCCCGCAAAGAATGGACTATCCGCGCGCAATGAGTATTGTTCGTGCGGTTTCGCGGTATTTATCGCGGATGATGACCAGGTAGATTAGGAAAGAGGAAAAAGGATCCTTGGCTGATTATTACGAGATTCTAGGGGTTTCCCGGGACGCTACCGAGGCGGAGATTCGCCGGGCATACCGGCGAAAAGCCCGTAAATTACATCCCGACGTAGCTGGGCCACAGTCAGAAGAGGCTTTCAAAGAAGTCGCGATGGCCCATGAGGTCCTTTCTGATCCGGAAAAGCGCCGCCGCTACGATATGGGAGGTGAATCCGGATTTGCCAGCTCCGGTATGGGGGACTTTTCGATGTTCTCCGATATTTTTGAATCCTTCTTCGGTGCAGAAAGCGGTGGGGGACCTACTCCGCGTGGCCGGCGGGGAGAGGACCTGCGGCAACGCTTAGATATCGCGCTAGAAGAGGCGGTTTTTGGGGTAAAGAAGCAGATCCAGGTGCGCACTGCCGTCCTGTGTCCTACCTGCGAGGGAAACTGTTGCGCTCCGGGAACTTCTCCGCGCACCTGTCAGGTTTGTAACGGGCGCGGCTCAGTGACCCGCTCCACCCGCACTTTCCTAGGACAAATGCAATCTACGGTTCCCTGTAGTGCGTGCGCCGGTCATGGTACTACTATCCCGGATCCTTGCCCGGAATGCTCGGGTGAAGGCAGGGTCCGCACCACCGCCACCATGCAGGTAGAAATCCCTGCCGGGGTGCAAACCGGGCACAAGGTGCAGCTGCGTGGCAAAGGCGCAGTGGGGCCGGGGGGTGGCCCTAACGGGGATTTGTATTTAGAGATAAAAGTGAGTGCTCATCGAGTATTTTCCCGGCACGGGGATAACCTGGAGACCACATTGCGAGTGCCGATGACGGCTGCTATTTTGGGAACCCAAGTTGATTTGGATACTTTTGATGGTACGCAAGAGATAACCATTGCAGCTGGCACCCAGCCTGGTCAGCAGATTCGCCTGCCTGGCCTCGGAGTAGGGCGTTTGCAGCGAGAAGGCCGCGGCGACCTGATCGTAAACATTATGGTGCAGGTGCCTACTAACCTAGATGCTACCCAGCGAGAACTCATCGAACAATTGGCGCAGCTGCGAAAAGAAGACCGGGTAGAGCCAGAACCGTTAGAAGACGGCGGAGTCTTCTCTCGCCTGCGGGAACGATTTGCAGGTCACTAATGTTTCTTCCGGTATTTTTAGGTGACGAATCCTGTCCGTCACTTTCTTCCCTGCAGGAAGGAGGACGCGGATCCCTTAAGGGTGCAGAAGCTGCCCATGCCGTCGGTTCGCTACGTCTAGGAGTGGGTGACCCCCTCGACCTGGTTGATGGTAAAGGGCTGCGTCTGCGTTGCCAGATACTCGCAACCGATAAAAACTATTTAGAGTACGAAGTACTTCAGGTAATGCACCTATCTTTACCGCAAACCCAGTTTGGGCTGATCCAGGCGCTTTCTAAAGGAGGGCGCGATGAACAGGCGGTAGAGTCGGCAGTCGAGTTAGGAGTCAGCCGGGTACGTCCCTGGGGCGCGCAGCGTTCTATTGTGCAGTGGAAGGGGAACAAAGTAGAGCGGGGCACCAAGAAATGGGAGTCACTACTGCAAGCGGCAGCGAAACAGTCGCGCCGTGCCAACTGGCCATTGCTGGATCCGTTGGCTGATTCCAAGCAGCTACAAGAAAAAATCGCTGCTGCCGGCAGCGAAGAAAAGTTTCTACTTCTAGACCCTGATTCCTTCCTACCGCTTTCGGAAGCTTGGGAACAGGTAAGCCAGGCGAAAATGATCCATCTAATAGTAGGACCAGAGGGCGGGGTAAGTCCGCAGGAAACTGCGGAATTTTGCGCTGCCGGCGCGATTACAACGCGGTTGGGACCTACCGTTTTACGTTCCTCGAGCGCCGGGCCTGCTGCCCTGGCGGCGCTAGGGCTTTGCAGTGGCCTGTGGACACGGAAGGAATCGCTCTAAAATGACCGATGAACTAACCCAGGTGGTAATGCCTGAAGACCTGGATCCGGTGCTGGTGTTTGGCCCTGGAGACCAGGTGCTGCGGGCAATGCAAGATAATCTGCCGGGGGTGAGGATTAACTCACGTGGCAATATCGTAACTTTCCAAGGGAATCCGGGCGAAGCTCGCATGGGCGCCGATCTGCTTAGTGAATTGATTGCAGCTGCCCGTCATGGAAATCCGCTATCGGCAGCGGCAGTTCAGCAAGCTTTGACTCTGATGTCCACCCAAGAGACCCTACCGGTGCTGCGCACTAAACGTCGACAGATTCGAGCTAAAACTCCTGGGCAGCAAAGTTATTTAGAGGCGATTGCCAGTAATCGCATCGTGTTTGGAGTAGGGCCGGCCGGAACCGGAAAAACCTACCTAGCCATGGCTAAAGCGGTGGAAGCTTTGGAATCCGGGGCGGTTTCCCGGATAGTTTTGACCCGTCCCGCGGTAGAAGCAGGAGAATCCCTGGGATTCCTGCCCGGTACTCTCACTGAAAAAATTGATCCCTACTTGCGTCCTCTTTATGATGCCCTGCGGGACATGCTGGAACCAGCTGAACTGGCCCAGCTTTTAGAGTCGGGAACTATTGAGGTGGCTCCCTTAGCCTATATGCGCGGACGTACCATTTCGCATGCGTTCATCGTGCTAGATGAAGCCCAAAATACTACCACTCAGCAGATGAAAATGTTCCTCACTCGTCTGGGGGAGGGATCAACTATGGTAGTGACCGGAGATATTACTCAAATCGATCTCCCCCGGGGCAAACTTTCGGGATTAAAAGACGCTTCCAACGTTCTCACCGGAGTCAAAGATATAGAGTTTTGCTATTTGACCAGTGAGGACGTGGTGCGCGATAAGCTGGTGGGGTTGATTATTGACGCCTATGAACGAAATGCTAATACTCAACACCAGGGGGAGGAGTACCTATGAGCATCGAGGTTCTAAACGAAACTGAATACTCAATCGATGGGGAAGAGTTTCAAGCACTTGCTGCCTATGTATTGGAGGCGATGCACGTGTCTCCCGCAGCTGAGTTATCGCTGATTTTTGTAGAACCAGATGCGATTGCCGCCTTGCACGAACGCTGGTTAGATCTAGAAGGTCCTACCGATGTAATGAGTTTCCCAATGGACGAACTACGCCCCGGAAGTGCGGATGCTCCCACCGAGGCGGGAATCTTAGGTGACATCGTGATTTGTCCTGAGGTTGCCCAGACACAGGCGGCGAATGCGGGTCACTCTTCCACCGAAGAAATGTTGCTGCTCACGGTACACGGAATCCTGCATCTTTTGGGCTATGATCACGCCGAAAAGGATGAAGAGAAAGAAATGTTCGCCCTGCAGCGCAAATTATTGCTTACTTTCTTAGCGGAGCGGAGCTAAATTTGTTCTCCCAGATACCCGCTGCCGGGCTACTCGTGCTAGCGATCGTGCTGGTGGGGGTAGATGCCGCCTGGGCGGCGGCCTTGGGAGCCTACCAAACCCTGTCCCATGCACGGGCCCAAGACCTAGTAGAAGAGGGACATCGCCGCGCGCGCCTGGTGCGCGCACTGCTCGAAGATAGGACGCATACTGTGGCAATTTGCCAGTCTTGGCGGTTGTTCGCACAGGTATTAGCGGCTACCTGTATGACTTTGGCTATGGTGGGATTTGGTCTGACTTGGTGGGTAGCGCTCTTAGTGTCGCTACTGGTTTTGGGGGCGCTACTGCTGATTTTTGCTACTTTTGAGGGTATGCGGGTAGGTATTTATCGCCCGGAAGCCACCGCCCTCTGGCTGGCAAAAATGGTTAATTTTGGTAATAGAATCTCGGTTCTTTACCGCCCCGTAGAGTGGATAGTGCAGAAAATAGCGCCACTTTCCCCAATAGATGATGCCGCCTCCCGCGCTGAAATCGCGGAAGATTTCCGGGAGATGGTCGATGAAATGGCTGAGGAAGAAAACTTGGCTTTCGAGGACGAGGATCGGCAAATCGTGCGTTCAGCCCTGGAGCTTGGTACTACTTTGGTTCGGGAACTTATTGTTCCTCGTACCGATATGGTGTCGGTGGAGACCACCACCTCAGCTAGAGATGCCTTCCAGGTTTTCATCCAGTCTGGGTTTTCTCGGATCCCGGTACTGGGTGAAGATGCTGATGATGTGCGCGGCATGCTCTATCTAAAAGATGTGGTTTCTCGCTGTTTCTCGCGTCCCGAATTAATGGATCATCCGGTTCCGGAGATGATGCGAGAAGCATTCTTTGTTCCGGAAGTGATGCTAGCCGATGACCTGATGCGCCAGATGCAAGCGGATGCCCCCCATATAGCGGTAGTGGTTGATGAATGGGGAGGTACAGTTGGCTTGGTAACTATCGAAGATATCCTAGAACAGCTAGTGGGCGAGGTTACTGACGAACATGATCGCGCCGAGGAAGAACCGGAAGAACTGAATGTAGATACCTGGTTGGTACCCGCCCGCTTAGGTCTGGATGACTTGGCCGAATTGGTAGATCTGGAAATAGATGATGACGAAGTGGATACTGTCGGTGGGCTGTTAGCCAAGGCCCTGGGTAAAGTGCCGCTGTTAGGGTCTTGTGCCCGGGTCAAAGGATTGGAATTAACTGTTAAAACCGTTGCGGGTCGCCGCCGACAAATGGATACCCTATTGGTAAAACGCCTGGAAAAAGAAACGGACGAGGAATGAGTGAACAAGAGAAAACTGAGCCTAAGAATCACCGCGCGGGATTTGTTTCTATCGTAGGTCGCCCTAATGTAGGCAAGTCTACGTTAACTAATGCGCTGGTAGGGCAAAAGGTAGCAATCACCTCTTCCCGACCGGAAACTACCCGCCATAATGTGCGCGGCGTAGTTCAAGGAGAGGACTACCAGATTGTGCTAGTAGATACGCCCGGTCTGCATCGCCCCCGCACGCTGCTTGGTAAACGGCTGAACGATATGGTGCGCGAAGCTCTGGTAGATGTGGATGCAGTGGTATTTTGTGTGCCCGCGGATCAAAAAATTGGACCGGGGGATCGCTATATCGCCGCCGAAATTAAAGAACTCAATATTCCGGTGATTTTGGCGGTTACCAAAGCTGATTTAGTTTCTAAGGAACGGATGGTGGCCGCACTGGTAGCCGCCGGAGAGCTGGGGGACTGGAAAGAGATAGTACCCGTCAGTGCGGTAGATGGCGAGGTATCGGTACTGGCTGATCAGATCGCTAAATACCTGCCCCCTTCCCCTCCCTTATATCCGCGCGACCAGGTTAGTGACGAGTCAGTAGAAAAAATGATTGCGGAATTTGTACGCGAGGCCGCGCTTGAAGGGGTACGGGAAGAATTACCGCACTCGATCGCGGTGCAGGTTGAAGAGATTCTGTACCAGGGGGAAGATAGTGGGCCGTACTTGGGGTACGGAACGCGCCGCGCCCCGGAACAAGATGGGGATACTGCTGAGGAAGCCGAGGACTCTGCTAGGTCCGGGGACGCCGCCTCGCCCTCCGAAACTGTTCAGGATGGGCCCGGAGCCTCTAAGGAGGAAACCAAACCTCTAGACGTGCACGTAAACGTATTCGTGGAACGCGATTCCCAAAAGGGAATTTTGATTGGTAAAGGTGGCAGCCATATTCGGCGAGTACGGATAAAATCTAAGCGGCAGATTCAAAAACTTTTGGGACGCCCGGTGCAGCTACATCTACATGTGCGGGTGGCCAAGAACTGGCAATCCGACACGAAAATGCTGGGACGTCTAGGCTTTTAAATGAAAGCTCCCTGCCTTTATTTCTCAATACTGGGGGCTGTGGGATAAAAACTTGCGGTGGGGCAGGGGTTTGCTCGCACCCTCAGTAATTCCGTAAACGTTTCCTGATAATGGCTTTTTGCTAGGATTTTAACGTTAACTTTCGGCGCGAGGAGGCGTTTACCGGTGGCAACTATCAGGGATGTGGCCAAAGCTGCGGGAGTCTCGATTGCTACTGTTTCGCGCGTACTAAATGGGAAAACCCATTTAGCTGGGGATACTCGTCAAAAAGTAATGGCTGCCGCGGAGGAACTGGGTTATCAAAAAGATCGGGTTGCTGCTGCGATGCGTACCGGGCGTACCGGAGCTATCGGCCTAGTAATAGGGGATCTGAGGAACCCATTTTATGCGGTGCTAGCGCATTGTGTGGAGAGAGCAGCACATTCCCACCAAACTTCGCTCGTGCTTTCTAACGCACATGAGGATGAACAAAACTATGAGAATGGGATCCGAGCACTGGTAAAACAGGGGGTAGATGGGATATTAGTGGTTCCTCCTTCTCGGGTGGCGCCTGGATGGAAGCATCCTGATCTGCCTAAGGGGATGGCGGCGGTAATACTGGATCGGCAGGTGAGCGGGGGGAAGCTCGCATCGGTGGTTATAGATTCGACCCGAGCAGTGCAGGACATGGCGGAGCATCTACGCGACGTCGGTTACCGTCGCCCCGCTTATTTGGCGGGGCCAGAGTTCTCCTTATCGGGTAAGCGACGAACTGAAACTATGAAGAAAGCCTTAAATAGCTGTGGCTTTGGAAAAATAGAGGTAGAGTACTGCCCCCATGAAGCTCTCTCGGCTGCGAGTTCCGCTCGGGTACTGCTAGCCCTGTGTCAGCCAGATGTTATTATCTGTGATTCTAATCAGACTGCTCTGGGGGCCTTGATGATTACCAAGAGTATGGGAATACACTTAGGCCCTGATCTCGGATTGGTGGCAATCGATGATAATTCCTGGTTGTCAGTGATGTCACCGGCGGTTACTGTAATAGATCGCCCGGTTGATAAACTCGCGAACTTGGGGGTAAACGTACTGATGAAACAGATTTATGGTGCAGCTTATGTGCCCAAGCCTGGAGATAAGTTGGTGTCTGGAGAAGCTACTTTTATTCCCCGAGAATCCACCAGGGGGCCGCATATGTGCGCCCAATATGCGGGACGTTGGTTACCAGAAAGCGGGAAAAGTGTTTAGAGTAGTCCCATGCATTTGATTGTTCTGCTGCTAGGTTGCCGCGACGAAGTCCAGTAAAACTGGTCGAGACTCGTCGCGGGATTCTCCGGTATCCTCGGCCAGCCACTTAAAAAGCAGAAAGAAATCTTACAATGCGAACTACTGGTAAAGCTCCCCGGCAACAACCTTCCGGAATGCCTTTTCAAAAGTATGCTCATTTTTGGGATACTTCCCTGAAGCTACCGGATCGTACCTGGCCGGATCGAAATGTTACCCGGGCTCCTCGCTGGCTCTCTACGGATTTGCGGGATGGTAATCAGGCTTTGATAGACCCGATGGATCCGCGGCGCAAACGCAAAATGTTTGATCTGTTGGTGCAGATCGGATTGAAAGAAATCGAAATCGGGTTTCCGGCTGCCTCACAGATAGATTTTGACTTTGTGCGTTCCTTGGTAGAGGAGGACGCAATTCCCGAGGACGTGTGTGTTTCCGTCCTTACCCAGGCTCGGGAAGATCTTATTGGGCGAACGGTCAAATCCTTAGTGGGGGTACCGCGCGCGAATGTACATATCTATAACGCCACCTCACCGACTTTTCGGGAAGTGGTATTCCATAACGATAAACCGGCGACGATAGAACTGGCGGTTAGCGGGGTGCGTGAGGTAATCGCGCAAGCGGAAAAGCAGCTTGACGATTCTACGATTTTCGGACTGCAGTATTCCCCCGAAATTTTCGTGGATACCGAACCTGAATTCGCCTTGGAAATCTGCGAGGCAGTCATGGATATTTGGCAGCCCGATGAGGACCGTGAAATTATTTTAAATCTGCCGGCAACGGTGGAGCGCTATACCCCGGACTCCTACGCGGATCAGGTTGAATGGATGAACCGGAACCTTAGCCGTCGTGAACATGTATGTCTATCTGTACATAACCATAATGACCGGGGGACGGGGATTGCCGCGGCAGAACTGTCTATGAAAGCAGGTGCTGATCGAGTAGAAGGTTGCTTACTGGGGCAGGGGGAGCGGACCGGTAACGTGGATTTGATTACCTTGGCGATGAATCTTTACTCACAAGGAATCGACCCCATGCTGAATCTGTCTAACCTCGATCAGGTACGCGAAACCGTGGAGTATTGCACTCGCATGGAAACTAATCCTCGCCAACCCTATACCGGCGATCTGGTTTACACCTCTTTTTCGGGTTCTCACCAGGATGCCATCAAGAAGGGGTTTGATAAGCGTGCCCGAGCAGTGGCAGCTGCTGGTGGTAACCAGAATCAGGTGATCTGGACTGTGCCTTACCTGCCGATTGACCCCGGTGATATTGGACGCGACTATCAGGCAGTGGTGCGGGTTAACTCTCAGTCCGGTAAGGGTGGTATCGCATTCATGATGAAACGCGACTACTCTTTGGATTTGCCCCGCCGCCTGCAGGTGGAGTTCTATCGCCACGTCCAGGACTACACGGAAAAGTTTGGGGGCGAGGTCGACTCAAAGAATTTGTGGAAGATTTTTGCCGATGAGTATCTGCCCGGAGAAGAGCACAGTCTTTCGACCTGGGGGCGCTTCAAACTGCGTGATTCCCTCGCTGATAATAATCATGAAACCGGGGAAGTGACCTTGCGGGCACGGGTTAGCGACAACGGAACTTTGCGCACTTTAGAGGCGGTGGCACCCGGCCCTATCGAGGCATTCATTACCGCTTTCCAGGGACTAGGCCTGGATATCAAAGTGCTTGATTACGTAGAGCACGCGATGGAGACCGGGGAAAGCTCGCGGGCAGCAGCCTATGTCGAGGCCGAGATTGCCGGTCAGGTGCTGTGGGGAGTAGGGATTGATCCATCGATTACTCGCGCTACCTATAAGGCGGTCATCAGCGCCCTAAATCGCGCGGAACGTTAAAAGACTGCAAAATCTGCGCTAGAACATCTGCAAAAAGCATGCTAGCACCTTCTGAGCTGCATTAACCTAGGAGAGACAGAGGGATCACTGCTACTCCGTCTTTGCGGCGGTAGGCGTAAGTTCCGGTATATACCAGGATTTTATCCAGTAGCCGATTCCCGAGGCGGGTTTCTAGCCAATTGAGGTGGCGAACGTCCTCTGCATCTATGATTGCGGAGGACTTTGCCTCGAATGCGATAGTTTTCCCGTCATAGCGCTCGATAATCGCATCCACTTCGCGTTCTCCCGAAGGAGTGCGGAAGTGGAAGACCTGAGATTCGCATTCTTGAGCAGCTCCTCGCAGGGTAAGCAGCATCAGCGACTCGAATAACTGTCCATAAGTTTCTAGGGTTCCTTCGGCTCCGCTGGTCAAAACGTCTTCACTGACGCCCATGAGATAAGCAGCTAAACCTGGATCTGCCAGGTGGTGTTTAGGGGCTTTCGATAATCTTGCGAAGGAAGTATAGGTGGGCGACCAGGCAGGAAGCGGATCTAAAATCCAGAGTTTTTCTAGGAGATTCCGATAGCTACTAGTAGCTGATTTTGAAGGCAAGTCGCCCTCTGCTGGTAGCGCAGCTTTCAATATCTTGGTGTAGGAAGCGGTGGTGGCGGTGGCAGCAGAGTAGGCTCGCAGCCATGCGCGTAGTGCTGCGGGTCTACGCAAATTAAGTCCCTGTTCGGGGAAATCTCGGTCAACTATCCTCGAAATGTAGCCCTCAATACTGGCTCTGCGCGCCCGGGGAGAAAGAGCTTCAATCTGGGGGAAGCCGGTGGAACAGATGGCGCTGGCATAATCAGAATAAGAAAAAACACTTTCCCCAGATATCGGAGTTGAAAAAGGCTTCGAAGAAAAAATATCGTGGATAAAAATTTTGGGGGTGGTTCCAGGGCGTTCCGATAACGCCAGAGGACGCATCCTCAGCGATATAATCCGCCCGGCACCAGAATGGGTATCTACATTTTCAATCGGGGTAGCGCTGCCGGTAAAAAGAAAACGGGTAGCGGTTTTTTCGTCGATAAGCCGGCGGGCAGCATCCCAAACCGGAGGATAGTTTTGCCATTCGTCAAGCAGTACAGTTTTGTTAGAGGTAAGCACTGTTCGCAGCTGCGAGGCGACCAGATTACGTACATCCGGAGAATCCAATTCGAGGACGCGCTCTGCTCTACGGGAAGCGGTGACGGTTTTCCCTACGCCTTTAGGGCCGTCAAGCGCGATTCCATGTAGCTCTGGAAGCAGCGCATCAAGCTCGTTATCTACGTAGCGTTTTAAATAATTTTCAGAAGAACCTGGAAGCACTTTGACCTCGAGTAATAGATACTAAAAATCGTTTTACGCTAAGTCTAGCAATCGTTTTGCAGGAAGTCTAGCAATCGTTTTGCAGGGGCTCTAACAATCGTTTTGCAGATTTAAGGATGGTTACTGGTATTCTAATTTGTGGAGGAGGCCGCTAGCTCTGGCTCGCAAGTGTCTTTTGAACTGTGTCAACACTGACCTAGCAGCTAGATATGAGATAATAGCCGGGTGCTGCGAACCTATACCGACCAGGCGATTGTCCTGCGAACTACCAAATTAGGGGAAGCAGACATGATTTTGACCCTACTCACCCTCGAGCATGGGCAGGTGCGAGCGGTAGCTAAAGGTTTGCGTCGCACCTCCTCGAAATTCGGGGCGCGCCTTAGCCCCTTTAACCGGGTAAAACTGCAGCTACACGCGGGACGTAATCTGGACACCGTCACTCAAGCCGAGTCGCTTGGCCTGCATGCCCCGGCAATCGCCTCCGACTATGAACGTTACCTCTCGGGGCAAGTAATGCTAGAAACCGCCGAGAAACTTTCTGAGGGCGAGGTTTCGCACAGCCAATACCGTCTGCTCGCGGGAGCAATTCCGGCATTAGCTAACCGGGCGCACCGCCCGGGCATGGTGCTGTCCTCCTACCTGTTACGCACTCTAGCGATTGCCGGATGGGCGCCCGCCTTAAGTGAGTGTGCGCTGTGTGGAGCTAGCGGTCCCTTTAAAGTGTTCTCGGCATCTTCCGGTGGAGTGGTTTGTGAAGAGTGCCAGCTCAGTGGAGGAATCCGCATCTCTAAGCCAGTAACCGACCTGCTCGCCGCGCTGCTCTCCGGACAGTGGCCGCAGGTCTACCAGGCAGATGCCTTAACCCAGGGGATAGCAGAAGAAGTGGTCACCGCCTATGCCGAGTGGGTATTAGAACGAAAACTAAAATCCCTGTCAGTGATGGCGCGAAAGGCATAATAGGAATATGAGCGATCAAGAGTTTGTAGCCACT
>CAMYAU010000018.1 GCA_947253735.1 uncultured Varibaculum sp.
TAAGTATATTAACAATTAAGAAACTTAAGCAACCGGAATTTAGAATTACCTACCCCGCGCGAACCAGGCTAACCGGCGGGAAGGGACTGCACGGGGCAGGAGGCCGCCACTGTCGCCATTGCTCGTTTCTCCTCGGGAGTAACCCGCAGCTTCCATTTTTGTTTAATCGCGGTCTGCAGAGCCACGTATTGACAATGAAATCCCTGATTAGGAGGAAGCCAACTCGCGGCGTCCTTATCTTGTTTATCTTGATTCGCTGGCCCGTCAACCGCCAGCAGATTTAAGGGATCATTGGCAAACTGTTCACGAGTCTTTGCGTTCCACCTACTGGCTCCGGTTTTCCAGGCGTTAGAGAGGGCGACTACATGGTCAATCTGAATCTTGCTGGAAGTATTAGCACCTTTACGAAACTGTTGGAAGCGTCCAGTATATGGCTCCGTGAATTCTCCAGACAGCACCACGCAACCGTGAGTTCCCGCTTTGGTCTGCACTTTAGAGAGGTCACGCCGTAAAATATCGTTTCTAGTGTCGCATCCATTGCGATCAATATCTGCCCAACGGATCCCGAATTGGGAACGCTGATAGGGGGAGGCGCTTTCCCACTCACCCTCGGGTAGGTTTGCAACTGCTTTTACCAAATCAGTTTGCACAGATTCGGAGAGGATCTGATCGGCACTCTTCCCCCAATTGGGTAGACCTACTTTGGGTGCACCTTTTTGGGAAAGTCCCGCTAAATCTGGGCCGATACCGGGAATAAAAGCCCAGGCCAACAGGCCGATAATAAATCCCGCAATGATACGGGTACCCCAGGAAAAGTCCTTCCCAGAGCGTCTACGTTTGCCTAGTCGGTTATACCCCATAGCTCCATTGTGGCAACTTTTAGGCGCGGTACTAATTAGCCTTCCCGTTGCCGGAAGTATTTGCTTGTACCCCCCGCGGTGCACAATAGAAACATGTTTACTCTTTCCCAGGCATGCGACCTTGCCCCGACCCTTCCGGCGGCAAGTATATTGCCGGAGCTGAAAGATGCCCTCGAAACCGTAGGTAAAGCGATAGTTACTGCCCAGCCAGGATCAGGGAAAACTACTTTGGTTCCTCCATTTTGCTGGGCGTTAGAGGATGTGCGGGCGAAAAATGGTTGCGGAGCGGGAATAGTGGTAACCGAGCCACGTCGGGTGGCGGCGCGGAATGCCGCCAGTTACCTCCAGAAATTGCTGCTTCAAAATCAGGATAACTTGGCAGGTAAAGTCGCATTTTCGGTTCGGGGAGAATCTACGCGTAGCCGCGATACCCGTCTGGATTTTGTCACTGCCGGACTGTTTTTGCGGCGCCTGTTGGCAGATCCGGAAATCTCGAGTATCGGTACCGTAATTATTGATGAGGTACACGAACGATCTTTAGATACCGATGTTTTACTGGCTCTGCTCGGCGAGGTGCAGCAATTGCGTCCGGAGCTGCGGGTCGTGGTGATGTCCGCGACTTTGGATAGTGATCTTTTTCGGAAGGTCATGGGTGAGGATACTCCGGTTCTGGAGGCCGAGGGTAAACTTTTTCCTCTGCAAGAGGTATTCGCACCGCCTCCTACCCGGGTGCGACGTATCGCAGAGTGGGGAACTTCCCTAGAGTTCCGCGACTATCTGGCTGACCTGGCGCTCAAACATCGGATTAACGCTGACACTTTAGTTTTTGCCCCCGCAATCGCGGATGTAGAGGCGATCGCCAGTTCTGTACGTTCGCGCGCTAGTCATCCGGAAAGAATAATGAGCTTGCATGGACAGTTGTCTGCACGCGAACAAGAAAAAGTGCTTTCCGAGGGTGCCTATTCTGCTAGTGAGGATGCCCTGAAGCCCGGGGAGGGCAGGATTATCGTAGCCACCTCGGTGGCAGAATCGGCGCTGACAGTTCCTGGGGTTCGTCAGGTGATTGACAGCGGATTGTCGCGGGTTCCGAGTCATCGCCTGCGTGGAAATGCGGGAGGACTGAGCACCTTGACTTGCTCGCGGGCAACCGCCACTCAACGTGCAGGACGCGCTGCGCGGCTGGGGCCCGGATATGTGATTCGTGCTTATGACCAGCTGACTTATGCGCGCATGGACCCCGATACTCAGCCGGAAATCTTGCGTAGTGATTTGACTCAGACCTATTTGCAGCTGGCGGATTGGGGACAAACCGATCTGGCAGTTCTGGCGCTGCCTACCGCCCCTCCGCCTGCTGCCTGGCAGCAGGCGGAGAAGGATTTGCAGGCACTCGGGGCCTTAGACGCAGATTCTCGGATTACCGCTTTTGGGCGTCAGCTGGTACAAATTTCCGCCCACCCGCGCCTGGCACGCGCTTTGATTTTGGGGGCGCGCCTGGTGGGTGAGCGCCGCGCTGCCCAGGTAGTGGCCGCTTTGCAGACAGATTTGCGTACCCCAGATGGTGATCTATGGGCAGCGATCCGCCGCGCAGAACGCCAAGGAGATAAAACCTACCGCAGAGAGCGTAGCCGCTTTGAAAAATTGGCGCGGCGGTATCAAGGTATTGATGCTGTCAGTGAAGGTTTAGCGGATTACTTCTCTGCGCAGGGTGGGCAGTTTGAGCCAGGCGACGCAAATAGTCACGTCCCACAGTCATTGGCTAATTTGGGCAAACTTTCAGAAGATATCCGGGTTGGATTAATAGTGGGGATGGCTTTCCCTGACCAAATTGGGTGTCTAACCAGTAAAGATGGAGTGTATCAACTTTCGGGATCGGGAGCGGCTCGTCTAGATAATGACAGTTCTTTATCCACCAGTAAGTGGTTGGCGATTGCAGAAATTGGGTTGCGTAAAGGTGGTGATGACCTGATTCGCCTAGCTGCGCCCCTCACCGAGGAGCTGGCTTTAGTACTGGGACAACATTTACTGCATGACAAACATTATGAAGAGTTGCGGGACGGGAAAATCTGCGCGTGGCAAGAAAAATCTTTAGGAGAAATTCCCCTGCAGCGCCAAAGATCCAGTATTCGGCAACCCGAGCGCGTCCTCGAAACCGAGTATCAGCGGGTGGGGCTAGATTTTCTGTCTTGGAACTCTAAAGCCGCTCGCTTACGCGCCCGCCTACACTGGGCAGCGCACTACTTGCCGACTATGCCCCCGGTTAGCGACCAGGATTTACATGGCAATCCGCGTTTTTGGCAGGTACTGGTCAGCTATTTTGCAGATGGAAAAAATACTGCAAATGCCCCGGTAGCTGCCTGGCTGAAGGGGGTGCTGGACTATGACACTTGGCGCTCCTTGGAACAAGAGGCACCTGAAGAATTTTTACTCCCTTCCGGACGGGCCGCCGCTGTTAGCTATCCAGAGGATATTACAAGCGGCCCGCCACGGGTACAGGCGAAACTGCAAGAGTTTTTCGGCTTGCAATCCGCGCCTAAAATTCTGGGCGGCCAAGTCGACCTGGCAATGGAGATGCTGTCACCGGCGGGACGCCCTCTGGCATTAGTCACCGACTTGGATCACTTCTGGGATGAAGTGTATCCGCAGGTGCGCGCAGAAATGAGGGGCAGATACCGCAAACATCCTTGGCCAGAAGATCCCCGCGCCGCCCTCGCCACCGCCGCTACCAATCGCCAACTCCGTTCCCGCAAATAAGGGCGAGGATTACTTTTGTCTCCCACAGTAAGGGGCAGGGGATAGATTTTTCCTCCCGCCCCCCCCGCAGTCACTCGGCGCGGATACAATCTGTTCCTCACGCCGGTTAGGTACTTGTGGCGGCAAACAGTAAAGGACGGTGATTACTTTTTGTCGATCAGGCTAGGCGGGCCTAAGAAATTGGGCAATACGCTGGTATTGCCCAATTTCTTTGGGCGGGAGACAAAAGTAATCTCCGCCCTTGCGGTATAGGAGTTGGAGCCGACTAGGAGAGGGCGGCGCCTACTACCTCTTGCGCTTCAGAGATTACTTGATCTACGTGCTCGTCTCCCTTGAAGGATTCCGCGTAAATCTTGTAGATATCTTCGGTACCCGAGGGGCGAGCGGCGAACCAGGCGTCCTTGGTTACGACTTTAAGCCCACCGATTTCGGCGTTATTGCCAGGGGCACGCACCAGTTTGTCTGTGATGTCTTGACCGGCGAGTTTCTCGGCGGTGACGTCCTCGGAAGAAAGTTTCTTGAGCTTGGCTTTCTGCTCCGGGTTGGCGGCGGCCTCGAAACGCTTATAGCTGGAAGCCCCGAAACGTTCCACCTGCTGCTTATGTAGCTGGGAGGGGGAAGTACCGGTTACCGCCAGGATTTCGGAAGCTAGTAGCGCTAAAATAATGCCGTCTTTATCGGTGGTCCAGACTGAACCGTCCTTGCGTAAGAAAGAGGCACCGGCGGATTCCTCGCCGCCAAAACCGATGGTTCCGGAAAGTAATCCTGGCACGAAATATTTAAAGCCCACTGGCACTTCTACCAATTTGCGCCCCATATGGGCTACTACCCGGTCGATTAGCGAGGAGGAAACCAAGGTCTTGCCGACCCCGCAACTTCCACCCCACTCGGGCCGGTGGGTGTACAGGTATTCGATGGCGACTGCCAGGTAGTGGTTGGGGTTCATTAAGCCATCTGGGGTGACAATCCCGTGGCGATCTGAATCTGCGTCATTGCCGGTAGCGATATCGAAGGGTGTAACTCCGTCTTCGTCGGGCGCCATCTTTTCACGCAGCGATGCCATTGCATAGGGGGAGGAGCAGTCCATCCGGATCTTTCCGTCCCAATCCAAGGTCATGAAACTGAAGGCGGGATCGACATTTGGGTTAACTACTGTCAGGTTCAGGTCGTGGCGTTCGGCAATCAGGCCCCAATAGTCCACGGAAGCCCCACCTAAGGGGTCTGCGCCGATGCGTACTCCTGCAGAGCGAATCGCGTCCAAATCAATCACAGTAGGCAAGGCGTCTACGTATTCATGCAGGTAATCGTGAGGATGTACGCACTCAGCGCTAGTAAGATCTGCCAGAGCGGAACGGGGAACTTTGCGCCAGCCGTCCTGGAGAATCTGGTTCGCACGGTCAGCAATCCAGCCGGTAGCGTCCACGTCTGCGGGGCCGCCGGTGGGGGGATTGTATTTGAAGCCGCCATCGCGCGGCGGGTTATGAGAAGGAGTAATTACGATGCCATCGGCAACGTCTGCACCCGAGGTACGCACTTTCCCGGGAGCCCCATTGGCCTGCAAAATCGCTAGAGAAACTGCCGGAGTGGGGACATAGGAATTGCGGGAGTCGATCCGCACGTCCACTCCATTAGCTACCAGCACTTCCAGGGCGCTACGGTGAGCAGGTTCCGACAAAGCGTGAGTGTCGCGCCCCATAAATAGCGGTCCGTTAATCCCCTGGTTGCGGCGGTACTCTACGATCGCTTGGGTGATCGCCACGATGTGGGCTTCGTTAAACGCGTGGTCGAAGGCGCTTCCGCGATGTCCTGAGGTACCGAAACTGACCCGCTGACTAGGCTCGGTTGGGTCTGGTTCCAGGTCATAGTAGGCGGCTAGGAGGTCATCGACATTGATTAAATCTTCTGGTTTGGCTTTCTGCCCGGCTCTTTCAAACATGTATTAAGTCTTTCACTTATTTCCTTTTTTGTCTGCCCAAAGCGCTGGGTTTTATCAGTGCAAAATGCCAGGTAAATTGAGGGCATGAATCGCTTTGACGAGGTAATGCGTCGCGTTATGGATTTGGCAAATCAGGCGCAACAACAATCAGATGTGCCGGTGGGGGCGCTTTTGCTCGCACCTCGCTCCGAAAAGACGGCGCCCATTAACATCCGAAACACGGATTTTTTTACCGGAGAGGACACAGTGGCTTCTATGGGCGGGGAGGCATTAACTCCTGAAAGCGATTCCCCTTCCTACCTGGGAGACTGGGAAATAATCGGACGAGGCTTTAACCAGCGCGAAACCTTTCCTTTTGACCCTACCGCTCACGCGGAGATTATGGCCTTGCGGCAAGGAGCGCAGCGCTTGGGCACTTGGAGGCTCACCGGCACTACCCTGGTGGTCAACCTGGAGCCTTGCACAATGTGTGCCGGTGCCCTGGTGAATGCTCGGGTTTCGCGGGTAGTGTTTGGTGCCTGGGATGATAAGGCAGGCGCAGCAGGTTCTGTACGGGACGTTCTACGTGATAGCCGCCTAAATCACCGCATCGAAGTTATTGGTGGGGTTTTAGAGGAGGAATGTTCGGCGCAATTAAAAGGTTTCTTTTCCTGCCGTCGCTAAGTTTCTGTTGGCGCACAGTACCTGCCGCGCTTCCTCCTGCCCCTCCCTATTTTCGGCAAACAGACGGATAAGTCTCCGGCAAACAGGTGGATAGGATTAAGTAACCCTGCGTTTATCAGCTTAATGTTTCCACTGGGGGTGGCCTTTAACCGGCGGAAAAATAGCTTAAAATTCCTTGGGCGAGGCCGGCGGCGTATTGTTGCTGTCCCTCGGGGCTCGACATGCGCTGGGCATCCTCGGGGTTACGCATTTCCCCTAGTTCCGCCATGACCGCCGGTACCTGCGCAAAATTTAGGGTGGCGAGGTCGGAGCGAGGGATTGGATTTTCCCCAAGAACCGTGGAGGGGATCAGTCCTACGCCTTTAAGTCCTGTGGCAATTGCCCGCGCCAGTCGCTGGGAGGGTTCTCCCTGGGCTGCGTTGAGTGGGGGATTGGAAACCATGACAAAAAATCCGTGGGGAGCGCTTGACTCCGAACCATTGCCATGGATAGAAATCAAAGCTGCTGCCCCGTTTTCGTTCGCTATTTTCCCGCGCCTATCCACACAGACTTCGGTGTTACGGTCATTATCCCTGGTGAAAATGACGCTTGCGCCTTTCTCTTGCAACTTGTCGCGTAAATATTGGGCGACCTGCCAGGTGAATTTATATTCCGGATATCCGGAAATAGTGGCGGTACCGGAAGTGTTACAAATCTTGCGTCCTCCTCGCCCATTAGGAACGAGGTTACTGAGTTGCTTCCCTTTCCCGTGACCGGGATCAATCACGATAACTTTTCCGGCCAGGGGTTTATTAGCGGGGATTGCAGATGTTGCGGGGGCAGTAGGCATAGTCGGGCTGGAGGGATCCTTAGCTTTGGGAACAGAGCTAGCGGCTTTAGATGAGGATACGGAGGAAGAGGAGGGAGTTTCGGGATTCACTACCGGACCGCAAGCAGTTAGGGTCAAGCTGCCCATGGTAATAAACCCCAAAATAGAGAGCATTAGTTTTTGGGGCCTGCAGGAATGGTGGAGAAGCATGTTTTAACCCTAACCCATAGTTTTACGGGGAGCGGGTAGCTGCAGTAGTGCCCTACCAAACTAGCCGTGCTTACCGCGTTGGGTTTTTGCGCCGAGTAAGTTAAAGGTCTAAGAACATTTGATGCAAGCGCGGATCGCCGGTTAGCTCCGGGTGAAACGTAACCCCAATTTGATTGCCGGAGCGTGCCCCTACAATCAGGTTGTCTACCCGCCCAAGTTCTTCCACGCCGGGGCCTACCTCGCTAATCCGCGGAGCACGAATGAAAGTCATAGGCACCCCTTCCATTCCCGCAAAGTCAGCTTGGGTGTGGAAAGATCCGAGTTGGCGCCCATAGGCGTTGCGTTCCACGGTTACGTCCATGGTGCCGAGGGCAGTGCGGTCCACGCTACGCTTGCCCATAATCCGCTCGGCCAGCAATATTAGCCCTGCGCAGGTACCTAAAACTGGCATACCTGCAGTAATCATTTCCCGCAGCCGATCAGCCATCCCTAGCTCAATCAGCAGTTTTGATTGCACCGTGGATTCACCGCCCGGTAATACCAGGCGGTGAAAACCGCTGAGCAAGTCTGCGGCTTCACGCAGTTCAACTACCTGAGCCCCCAGTGCCTGCAGACACTGTTCATGCTCGATAAATGCTCCTTGAACTGCGAGGACACCAACTTTTTCCATCTATTTACACTGGTCGTTTCTATTGGAGGGATTTACTTTCCACGTTCTGCCATCAGCAGGTCGATTTCGCTTTCGTTAATTCCCACCATGGCTTCACCTAGGTTTTCGGACAGTTCCGCAATCATCTTCGCGTCCCTAAAGTTGGTGACGGCTTTGACAATGGCGCTAGCACGTTTGGCGGGATTCCCGGACTTGAAAATACCGGAGCCTACGAACACGCCCTCGGCACCCAGTTGCATCATCAAAGCAGCATCCGCCGGGGTAGCTACCCCGCCTGCCGCGAAGTTTACTACCGGCAGACGTGAAGAGTCGTGTACCTCTTTTAGTAGCGCCAGCGGCACTTCGAGCTGCTTGGCAGCCTCAAAAAGTTCATCTTCGCGCAGGCTAGAAACCCGGCGGATCTCAGCATTCATGGCACGAATATGGGTCACTGCCTGTACTACGTCACCAGTTCCCGGCTCGCCCTTGGTGCGGATCATAGTGGCGCCCTCGCCGATCCGCCGGAGCGCTTCACCCAAGTTACGCGCTCCACATACGAAAGGTACTTTGAACTGGGTTTTATCAATGTGGTAAACGTTATCAGCAGGGGAGAGTACTTCCGATTCGTCAATGTAATCGATTTCGATGGCTTCCAGTAGCTGGGCCTCGACAATATGTCCGATTCGGCATTTAGCCATTACCGGGATTGAAACCGCTTCTTGGATGCCTTTGATCATTGCGGGGTCGCTCATGCGGGAAACTCCACCGGCGGCGCGAATATCGGCGGGGATACGTTCTAGTGCCATCACGGCTGCCGCACCTGCGTCCTCAGCAATTCGAGCCTGCTCCGGGGTGGTGACATCCATGATCACGCCGCCCTTTAGCATTTGCGCAAGTTGACGGTTGAGAGCCACCCGCTCGTTGAAGTCGTTTGTTTCCTGGACGTTGGAAGCATTTCCGATTTCCATTTTCCATTCCTTCTTTCTGTGACTGGCCTTCTGGGTTAGCGGCGCTAGGCGACGCTCTTACCCCTCTGGCTTCTACCTTACAAACTTAGGTGGAAAAATAGGTATTTGTTTCGGGATGAGATTCCCTGCTTTTGCCTATTGCCAGCTATTATCTGCTTCGCTAGTGAGCAATCTAGCGGTAGGCTTCGAATGAAGCTGGGACATAAAAATCGCGGACGGACCGGAAATAGGATATTTGGTTATTGATGTTTCCTCTGATATTCCTCGCGGGAAACCCATGAAACAGCCGCCGGGACGTTTGCCGCATACTTTTAAGGTAAAGGGATAAGAAATGAACACCACCGTATCGATATTGGCTCCCCTTAGTGGAGAAGTTATCCCCGTAACCGCGGTTCCGGATCCGGTTTTTTCTCAAAAAATGATGGGGGAGGGTGTGGCTATTCGTCCTTTACCGAAGGTACAGTCAGTTTTGGCTCCGGTTAGTGGGAAAATCGTAAAACTTTTTAAAACCGGACATGCCTTCGTGCTGGTAGGCAAGGTTGGCGACCTAGAACTACTGTTACACGTGGGTTTAGAGACAGTGGGGCTTAAAGGTGAAGGCTTTAGGATGCTATGTAGTGAGGGCGAGGAGGTTAGTGTCGGGCAACCAATAGTCGAGGTTGATATCCCGCGGCTGCTCGCGCTAGAAAAAGATCCGATTACCCCGGTGGTGTTTATCGGGCGCAATCAAGTTGAAGCACTAGATTTTACCCCCGGACCGGTGCAGGCGGGAAAGGCGCTTTGTCGGGTCTCTTTGCGCGCGTCGTAGCACTAAGTAGTACCTGGGAGTTATGACAGTTATTGCTGCTACTAAAGGTAGCGGCGGGCTAATCGCCGTAACTAGTTATCGACATAAAAAGGGGCGGGGTCGAAGATACTCTTCGACCCCGCCCCTGAGATTTAAGGCGATTAGATTTTCAAAGTGACTAGGTTAGTCGAATTAAAAACCAGGTAGCACTGCCTTATTCGGCCACTTCTTCTCGATGAAAGCCTTGACTTCCGGAGAGTGCAGCAACGCGTCCAGCTTCTTAATCGCTTCCAGCTTTTTGGAATCCTTCTTCCAAACCAAAATGTTCAGGGAAGGGTTATCCTTGGGGGATTCTAGAATCAAAGCGTCGGAGGGCTTCTTGCCGCCATCTAGAGCAAAGTTACCGTTGATCACTGCAATATCTAGGTCAGCTAGCGAACGCACCAACTGGGGACCTTCTACCTCAGACAGGTCAAAGCCACGGGGATTGTATTCTTTAGACTTGGCAATCACCGACACTAAATGTTGATTTTCGTCCTTTGGCAGCTTAATCAAACCATTATCCGCCAGTAGCTGCAGGCCGCGCTTCTGGTTAGTTTCATCAGTGATAACCCCAATCTTGGCGCCATCTTTGAGATCCTTAATATCCTTGAGCTTTTCGGAATAAATGCCCACCGGCTCCAAGTGGATTCCCTTACCGTGATCGAACTGCCAGTTGTTCTTAGCGGTCTTTTCATCGAAGTAGGGAACCGTCTGATAATAGTTGGCATCTAGATCCCCCGAGTTCAAGGCTTCATTCGGTAGGACGTAGTCAGTGTACTCTTTGACTTCCAACTCGATACCCTGCTTTTTAGCTAAGTTATCGGCCACGTAACGCAAGATCTGCGCATGCGGCGTAGGAGAGGCTCCCACGATTAGTTTGTTGGGGTCACCAGCGGAGTTACCGCCGCAAGCAGCCAGACTTAGGGCCAGACCGGCAGCTCCAGCTGCGGCAACAATTTTCTTCCAAGTTTTCATTTTCTTTTCCTTTTAAATGGTTGTTCTTTAGGTAGTTTACAAAGTTTTATTACCCGCCCTCGCCTGTGTCTATCAAGCGGACGAGGGCGTAAGCTTCCCCAGCTGCCTAGCGAGGTGCCAGGGAGAAAAAAGGTTAAATCTTAAACCGCTAGGTCCAGCGGTGAAGGTCTCCGACTGGTTTTCCCTTAGCGGTGATCGACCAGCCGGCTAAGCATGTCGCCCACCCACTGCACGATGACTACGATCAGCAAGATGTCGATAACCACGATTAGCATCACGTCACCCATAAAGCGGGTGTAACCGTAATTCATGGCTAGAGCGCCCAGGCCGCCGGTACCTAAAGTACCTGCCATCGCGCCGTAACCAATCAAAGAAATCAAGGTGACGGTAATCGACTGGATTAGAGAAGGAAGCGCTTCGCGTACCTGTACCCCCAACATGATTTGCCAGTTAGAGGCCCCCGCCATTTTTGCGGCTTCCAGTTTTCCGCTTTCTACGCCTTGCACATTGGATTCCACCAGGCGGGCAAAGAAAGGCGCCGCTGCCAGAGTTAATGGCACTACCGCCGCTTTCCACCCTAAAGAGGTACCCACCAGCAGGCGAGTAAAGGGAATGATCGAAATCATCAAAATGACGAAGGGCAGCGAGCGTCCCACGTTCACGATGAGTCCCAATACTGAGTACACAACTCGCGCGACCTTAGAAGCTGACAGTAGTCCCGCAGGAGCGGTAGCAACTAGCAGCAAACCGATCGGCAACCCCAGCAGTATCGAGAAAAATCCCGACCAAAACGACATGTAAATCGTCTCTAAAGTGGCATCCAGAAGATTATTAGTAATTACTGGGTTGGAAAACCACCTGCCGAAATCATCTGCAGCGGCGGGCATCATGGTCACAACCTGTAAGGTAGTAGCGATAAGACTCATGAGCGCACCTCCGTATAAATATGGTGATTTTCCAGTTCCTGAATAAAGCCTTCCAGGTCCGCGGTTTTAACTCCTAGAGCTAAGCGGCCGACCTGCGTGGTTCCCACGGTTTCAAAGGTCCCGGCTACAATGTCGCCGCCCAATTGGGCGACCAGATCCATAACTTTAGATCCGGTGGGCACCCCCGGTGAGGAAGTGAAAGCAATATCCACTACCGAGGCAGGCTGACCGTCTAAAGTTACTTCATCGTCAACAATTGGGGGCGGAACCAGGTCTTTTGCTAGGCGGGAGGAAGGATCCTTGACTACGTCCTCCACCGAACCCGTCTGCATGATCTTTCCGCCCTCTAGCAAAGTAACGTGAGTACAAATCTCGCGGACTACGCTCATTTCGTGGGTAATAATCACCACGGTTACGCCCAGCCGGTCATGCACGTCCTTAATTAAGTGCAGAATCTGCTGAGTGGATTCGGTATCCAAAGCGCTGGTAGGTTCGTCACACAATAGTACTTGCGGTTCATCGGCAAGTGCTCGGGCGACCCCTATTCGCTGTTGTTGTCCCCCGGAAAGCTGAGAGGGGTAAGAAGAACCCCTATCATGTAATCCCACCAAATCGAGAAGCTTTTGTACCCGCTCGTGGCGTTCCCCGCGTTTTTGACCCGCCAGATATAGCGGATAGGCAATATTGCCGGCGGCAGTACGTGAATCCAGCAGGTTAGCCGCCTGAAACACCATGCCTATCGAACGGCGCGCCTGACGCAAATGCTTTTCCGAAAGAGTGGAAAGATTTTGTCCTGCCACCAGGATTTCCCCCGAAGTGGGATGCTCCAAGGCAGTTAAGCAACGAATCAGCGTAGATTTTCCGGCTCCCGATTGCCCTACGATACCGTGGATCTCTCCTGCCCCAATTTTTAGGGAGATACCGTCGAGGGCGTGTAGCTTGTCCTGCTTTTTGCGGGGATAAATTTTATAGACGTCCCGCAACTCAATTAACGGATTTTCCGCTTTCGCGTTACTCATAAGTTCCTTCCCATCGGTCCTGGCATTAGCACCGTCTTATCGGTTGCTGCAGCGCGCGAGCCAGGTCTCTGCACTGCTCTTGATGGCTATGTTCAGATTAAAGCCCCGAAAAGCAAAACGTCAATTTTTGAGACGGCTTGTAGTTGCTCTCACGTTTTCGTTAGCATGAGGGTATGGAAGAAACAGCGATCAAATCGATTCAGTGGTGGTGGCTCGCCTAGGCGGGTCCTTTCTTTCAGGCATTTATAGAACCCGCCAGGTGGCGGGTATTTTTTTGTCTCCCGCCAGCGGAAACTATTAAATAAAAGTGATATTTCATTGAGGAGCAAATGATGACTGATAACCCCAAAATCCAGCCTTTAGGATTTCCGATCGATAACCATATTCCGTCTCGTTGGTACAACCTGGCCGCTGATTTCCCGGAACCGATGCCTCCCTACCTGAATCCTCAAACTCGGGAGCCTATCACCGCAAAAGAGCTCGAACCGTTGTTCGCTCCCGGGCTTATTGAACTAGAGATGAGCAAGGAACGCTATATCGATATTCCCCAGCGGGTTCGGGAACTCTATACGAATTTTCGTCCCGCACCGCTTTATCGCGCCCACAACCTCGAGCAAAAATTAGGCACTAAATGCCGCATCTACTACAAGTATGAAGGTAATTCTCCGGCTGGTTCCCATAAGCCTAACTCGGCATTAGCGCAGGCCTATTACAATGCGTTGGCCGGGATTAAACGGTTAACCACGGAGACTGGTGCCGGGCAGTGGGGCGCTTCCCTGGCGATGGCCTGCTCCATGCTGGGAATGGAATGCGAAGTATGGCAGGTACGTTCCTCCTATGAGCAAAAGCCCTATCGGCGGATGCAAATGGAGACTTACGGTGCAAAATGTTGGAGTTCGCCTTCCGATCGCACCGAGGCAGGCCGCCGCATCCAAGCCGAAAATCCCGATACTTCCGGGTCTTTAGGGATGGCGATCTCGGAGGCGGTGGAATCCGCGGTTTCGGACCCGCAGGCGCATTACGCTTTGGGCTCGGTGATGAATCAGGTGATTATCCACCAGACGGTGATCGGCCTGGAGGCACAAGCCCAACTGGCTAAAGCCGGCGAATCCGGCGCAGACTTCATTTTCGGTTGCGCCGGAGGGGGCTCTAACCTGGGTGGTCTGGCTACTCCCTTTATCGGCGAGAATCTGCGCGAAGGCAAGAATGCGCGAGTAGTGGCTTGTGAACCAGCTGCCTGCCCCTCACTGACGCAGGGTGAATACCGCTATGACTTTGGGGATATGTCGGGGCTAACGCCTTTAATGAAGATGTATACCCTGGGACACGAGTTCGTACCAGATCCGATTCATGCTGGTGGCTTGCGTTATCACGGGATGGCGCCGATGGTTTCGCACGCTTACCATCTGGGATTGATGGAGGCACGCGCCTATCCGCAAGAACAAACCTTTGCGGCCGGTTTAGAGTTTGCGCGCGCTGAGGGGATTATTCCTGCCCCTGAATCTACCCACGCGGTAGCCGGAGCACTGGACTTCATCCGCTCCGGGGAGGCTCGTGATGGACAGGTAGTCTTGATTGGACTATCCGGTAACGGGGTACTGGATTTGGCTGCCTACCACCAGGTGCTAAAAGGCTAAAACTGTTTAGGTACAGAGGCGGCGAGGTTATCTCGCCGCCTCTGTCTATTTGCGCCAGATGCGTTTTTGCTTATCGAGGGCGTGAGCGGCCGCCTGTAGGGTCCGGCGATCTAGTTTTCCGCTCGGTAGCAGGGGAAAATGAGGCATTAATGCTACCGCGCGGGGCAGATGCGAGGATGGTAACTGCTTTCTAAGAGCTGCACGCAGTTCCTGGCCTAACTCGGCGAGGTCGCAGGGGGCGGGCAAAGTCGCAGCCGAAAAAACGGCGCAAAGTAGTTGCCCCCATTCCTCGTCCTCGAGGGCACAAAACTCTATCCCCGAAAATCCCGCTTGTTCCGCAGCTTGCGTTACCAGGTGTAGTGAAATATTTTCCCCGCCAGAAATAATGGTGTCATCCAAACGACCTAATACTTCAAGGCGAGCCGGACTGGTTGAATCAATAATTAGGCCTGCCGCTTCCCCCTCGTCCTCGTTCGCAGAAATTATCTTGCCGGTATCGTTGGTAGCTAGCCAGGTGGTGCCGGAAATCTCGCGGATCTCTGGATCTGACTCTGCCTCCAGGTAGCCGCTCATCAAAGTGGGGGTAGACAGGCAAATTCTTCCTGCATCGACCGTGACTTTAACTCCCGGCAGGGGGGCGCCGTCATAGACGCAGCCTCCGCAAGTTTCGGTCATCCCGTAGGTGGTGACCAGGTTCAATCCTTGCTCGCGGCCCGCGGCCAGTAGCGACGGAGAGATACGCGCTCCTCCTACCAGGATCGCGGAACAAAGACGCAAAGCTGCGAGGGTTTTCGGGTCGGCGAGGACACGGCGCAGCTGAGTGGGAACCAGAGATAAGTAAACCGGGGTACTAGCCGGGGAAATATTTAGTAGTGCCTCCCGGAGGTATGAAGGCCTAAAACCACTGGTCATATCAATAGTTACCGGTTCAGTCCCGCCTGCATAAGCGCGGGCAATCACCTGGAAACCGGCGATATGATCCCGGGGGAGTGCTGACACCCAAATACCAGTTCCCCCTAGACGCTGCGCGGTCGCCTGATGGGAGGCGCGCAAAGCCGCTAGAGAAATCCCCACCAGGCGTCCTCCCGGTTTCGTAGACCCCGAAGTGGAAAGAATAAAACTTACCTGTTCAGGTAGGCGGCGTAGGCGTAATGCCTGTTGGCGCACCCAAGAGGAGGTAATTTTCTCCACGCGAGCAGGGAAAAATATCGGCCGATAATCCGACAGGATCCGTAGTGCAAAAAATGGCTTCGCTGGCTCGGCAACTGCCGATAAATCAATAGTGGGAAGGGAAGTGAAACTATCTGGCCAGAGGGCTACGCGGAGCGCAGTAAAGAATAAGGTATCGCGCGCGGGATTATCGGATACCGGCAAGAAAATCAGTGGCCGCGCGGCAGAAACCTCACCGTTTTCTCCCAGTTCTTTCTCTGCACTCAGTTCGCTTTGCAACCAGATGATCTGCGGACTATTTTCCGCGTCCTCCATATGGGAATCTTTAGCACCATTACTGTCCTGAGGAGCTAAAACTTCACTGGCTGCTTGAGCTTCCCTGCTCGGTGGGGGAACAATACGCAAAGCCAACCTCCAAAAATTGCCGTCAGTGCCCAGTCTATCGCCAGTTTCGACTCTTCTAATTCAAGCGCAGGGGCTGGTTTTCGCCCGGGGCGGGTCGGGCCGTAAAAGCGCTCGGGGGACCCCAGTGATCCTCGCTTCGCTCGGCTCAAGCCCCCTCTCGCATCTTTTACAGCTCGACCCTCGCTTGGAAACCGCTATGGTTCGCAGTAAGGAGCCAGAATTCATATGCTCACCGCAGCCACTTGGGAAAATCTACTCCCTCGCTTTTGCTTGCCATGTTTCTTAGCAGCAACAAACTTTACGTGCGAATCGCTATTGCCAGTGCTTTGAAAGTAAAACAATATTTTATCGAGTCGCTTGTTTGGTGGGTATCCGATGTTTTACTAATGAGTTTTTATTTAAGCTTCGGCTAAATCCGCCTCTCTGCGCGGACGACTGTGGGAGGAAAACTAGGTTCTGCTCACTGTTTTTATCAGGTAATGCTAAGTAGTAGATCAAAGATTTCCTGAGTTGTTCTCAGGCAGGGGTCGCGGCCGGTAAAAGATACGAGAGGGACACGCAAGCCACCAGTATCTTCCTTGACCGGAAACGTACCTAATAATCTCTTGAGATAATTCCCTATCCTCGCTTTAGCGAGGAAATCGGGGTCCCCGGAGTGCTTTTACCGAGCCAGACCCGGTGAAAAAGGAAAAACCTAGGGTCTGCGCAGAAATGACAATGTGAGGAAATCGGGTAGCAGCTCACGCGGTAGGGTGGGGGTATGAGCCAGCTTGAATATGTTTCTGACACTTTCGATGAGCAACGGTGGATTCCAGTTCCCGGCTTTGAAAAGCTAACTGACCTTACTTTTCATCGAGCAGTAGTGAAAGCGGGAGGGGAACATAGGGCCTCTTCCTCATCCGAGGCGGAGCTACAGCAGAAGCCCTATAAACCGGGTCGGGACCGCTATGAACTAACTGACTTAACGGCAACAGAACTGGCTGATCGCGGGAAAAGTGGGGAGAAACTTCCGGTTTTGCGGATTGCGTTTGATCGCCCCCAGGTACGCAATGCTTTCCGTCCTCATACCGTAGATGAACTGCTGGCTTGTCTGGAATATGCGCGCAGCGCGGCCGATGTGGCGGCGGTAATCCTCACGGGGAATGGACCTAGCGGTTCTGATGGAGGCTACAGCTTTTGTTCCGGCGGCGACCAGCGGATACGTGATCGGGGTGGGTATCGCTATGAGCAGGAGGGCGCCGATCCAGATGCGGAACTTTCCCAGCGCCGCCAAAACCTGGATTTAGCACGCAGCGGTCGTCTACACATCCTGGAAGTGCAGCGCCTAATCCGCGCTATGCCAAAACCAGTTATTGCGGCAGTTCCGGGGTGGGCAGCCGGAGGGGGGCACTCCCTGGTTGTGGTGTGTGACTTGGCCCTGGCCAGCATCGAACATGCCCGTTTTAAGCAGACCGATGCCAATGTGGGCTCCTTTGATGCCGGGTATGGTTCGGCGCTACTAGCGCGGCAAGTGGGGGACAAACGGGCGCGGCAAATCTTTTATCTGGCGAACACCTATGATGCTCGGCAGGCGGAAGATTGGGGAGTGATCAACGCGGCGGTGCCGCATGGGAAATTAGAAACTGTGGCTTTAGAGTGGGCGCTAACTGTCGCCCGCAAATCCCCGCAGGCTATCCGGATGCTAAAATATGCGTTTAACCTGGCAGATGATGGCTTACTGGGGCAGCAGTTGTTCGCCGGGGAGGCGACTCGTTTGGCATACACTACCGATGAGGCCGAGGAAGGGCGGCGCGCTTTCTTGGAGCATCGGGAACCGGATTGGTCAACTTTCCCCTATTACTATTAGATTTTTCAAGGGGAATAGACCCAAAATAGAAAGTACAAGGATCGAACTAGGTAGTGGCAATCAAGAAATATCGTTTATGCAGTTAGAACGATAAATCGAGGTTTAAGGGAAAGAAATGGCAGGAAACATCAGCACTCCGATGCTAGTTGAGGTACCTAAATCACAGGTCAGCGCCCTCAGTAAACTTTTTAATAAATCTGAGTACCCCCCTATTGAAATTGATCAGGCGCTAGTTTATTCCCTACCTTTAGTAAATCGTTTCCGCAGGATAATCGTGCGCGAGGGGGTCTTACTGCGCCGTGGGGACCGCTGGGGAGAGTTTGCCCCCTTCTGGGATTATGGACCCCACGAATCTAAACGCTGGCTATGGTCAGCGGTTAATGCCCTGACTGAAGAGCTGCCGGCTCCGCTGCGAGACAGCGTCCCTGTGAACGTGACTGTGCCGGTGGTTTCCCCTAACCGTGCGGGGCAAATAGTAGAGCAAAGTGGCGGATGCAGAACCGCGAAAGTTAAAGTCGCAGACCGTGGTACCGAGCTTGCCGATGACGTTCAGCGGGTCAAAGTCGTGCGCGCCGCCCTCGAAAAGCAGTTCGGGCAGGATTATCGGATCCGGGTAGATGCTAATGGTGCCTGGAATCTGGCAGAAGCCAAGACCGCGATCGCTGCCCTAGATGAGGCGGCCGGGGGACTGGAATACGTGGAACAACCCTGCAAGAGCGCGGAAGATCTGCTAGAGCTACGCGCCGCCACCTCGGTTCCGCTCGCGGTAGATGAGCTGATACGCCGTTCCCCGGATCCTCTCGCTGACTTACCGGCAGGCTGCGCTGATGTGATGGTGGTGAAAATCCAGCCTTTAGGGGGTGTTTCAGCAGTTATCGATT
>CAMYAU010000019.1 GCA_947253735.1 uncultured Varibaculum sp.
GCCTATAACGAGGACGAAGCCCCCAATGCCAAGGGAGGAGTCGATAAGCGGACGGTACTGCGTCTGGATCCGCGCCTCGCCCCAGTTAAAGCTGCGGTACTGCCGCTTTCGCGTAAAGACGAACTGACTGGCCCTGCCCAGGAGATCGCCCAAGAGCTGCGGGCAAACTGGAATATCGAGTATGACCAGGCGGGACAAGTTGGCAGGCGTTATCGTCGTCAGGATGAAATTGGTACTCCCTTCTGTATCACCTATGATTTCCAGTCCGGAGAAGATCAGTGCGTAACTGTGCGCGAACGGGACTCTATGGAGCAAGAACGGGTGAAGATTGCGGAGCTAACCTCCTACTTGGCGACCCGTTTGGTGGGCTGCTAAAGGCAGGACGCGTTTGCATCAGCACGTAAGTTCCCCACGTAGGGCTCGCCCAGACTCGCGAGCCCTACGTCGCGCTCGCCGGATTTTAACTGCGCTGATAGTTCCAGTTTTACTGGCTATTGTTATCGGTATTGTCCTGCTTTATACCCCGAATCCTATCCGGGGAGTAAATAAAGAGTGGGCGCAGCCGAGCGCTAACCGGGTTAGCGGCCAGGTTACTGGCTTGGATGGAAAGAAATGTCTGATCGCCGGATTAAAAGTACCTTCTGCCCCAGAAACAGACGCTAACGGTATGGCGCAAACCCAACCTTTGGTGTGTATAAAAGTTTTGGATGGACAGTGGAAGGACCAAGTCGTCCCGGTGCGGGTTCCAGAAGAATCCAAGCCGGCGATTAGGGTTGGGACAGCGGTGTGGATGCTATACGATGCCGATGCCATGGCTACCGGTACCCCCTTCCTATTTACCGATATCAAACGGGGTAACGCCCTCGCGATCATGGGGTTGCTCTATGTGATTATCGTGGTGGCGGTGGCCGGAAGACGCGGATTCTTGGCGCTCCTTGGCCTGCTCGCGTCCTCCCTGGTGATCATATTTTTTATCCTGCCCGCGCTAATGGCCGGTCAGCCTCCCATGTTGGTGACTTTGGCGGGGGTAGGAGCAATTATGTTCCTGTCAGTATACCTGGCGCATGGGATTACCATCCGCACAACTACCGCACTTCTGGGAACCCTTTTAGGGCTGGTAGTTACGGTTTTGCTTGCCTATGTGGGTACGAGGGCTGCGGGACTTACCGGAGCTAGTAACGAGGATGCACTAATATTGGGTACCCAATTGCCTGCCCTGGCGCTGCCCTCTTTATTTATTTGCGGTATCGTGGTTGCCGGTTTGGGAGCTCTAAACGATGTGACTATTACCCAGGCTTCAGCGGTTTGGGAACTTGATGAGACCGACCCGCAAATGCCGCGGAGAAAACTTTTTTCCCGGGCGATGCGAATAGGACGTGACCATATCGCGTCTACGGTTTATACGCTGGCTTTCGCCTATGTAGGTACGGCGCTGCCCACTTTGATTTTGGCGATGCTATCCCAGCGGCCCTTCCTGGAACTGCTCACGGTTTCGCAAATCGCCGAGGAAATCGTGCGTACTCTGGTAGCCTCGATCGGTCTGGTGCTGGCGATTCCTGCGACAACGGCAGTGGGTACTTTTCTGGTTAAGTTCGTGCGGGCCTCCTCAGCGTCCGTCCCTGCCGTTATGTCGGCTTCCTCGCAAATTGTTGAAACAAAAACACAGTTTGAGGAAGTAACTGCCAGGGAGGGAGCAATGCCCACCGCGCCTACTAGGGGCGGTCGACATGCCCACTAAACTCGGGGAAATCACGGTGGGTACTCCTATCGCATTGGCACCGATGGCGGGGGTGACCAATGCACCCTTTCGCCGGATTTGCCGGGAACAGGCGGTGCAAGCTTTAAAAGATTTAGGGATTACCCCTACTGACGGAGTTGCCAGCGGGCTCTACGTTTGCGAAATGATTACTGCCCGTGCCCTCGTGGAAGGGAATTCTCGCACTCTGGATTTGATTAAACCCGACCCGGAAGAAACTTTCCGTTCGGTGCAGCTACACGGGGTGGACCCGGAAACTATGTATCGAGGCGCCCGGATGCTGGTGCGTGAAGGCTTGGCTGATCACTTGGATATTAACTTTGGCTGTCCGGTGCCCAAAGTTACCCGCAAGGGAGCTGGGGCCGCTTTACCTTGGAAAATAGAGCGCTTTGGACAGATAGTGACGGCAGTAGTAGCCGGGGCAAGGGATGGGGAAAAAGATTCTCCACGAGACAATCCGGTGCCGGTGACCGCCAAGATTCGCATCGGGATAGACTCCGAGCATGAAACCTATCGGGATGCTGGCAAACTGGCGCAAACAGTCGGGGCCAGCGCAGTGGTGCTACATGGGCGCAGCGCAAACCAATATTATTCTGGCAGTGCTAATTGGGAAGCTATCGCTAAGCTGCGACAGGATTTAGAGATTCCAGTCTGGGGTAATGGCGATATTTTTTCTGCCGAGGATGCCTTGGAAATGCGGGAGCAAACCGGATGTGCGGGAGTTGAAATCGGGCGCGGATGTCAGGGAAGGCCGTGGCTGTTTTATGACCTGGCTAGCGCGCTTAACGGCTCAGCTAATCGTGCCCGCCCCAACCTGGGGCAAGTGTGTGAACTGGTATTGCGGCATGCGCAAATGCTCAGCTCGTGGATGGGAAATCAAGAACGCGCCCTCCGGGATATGCGCAAACACCTGGGGTGGTATTTTCGGGGCTTTGCTGTTGGGGGAGACTTCCGTCGTGCCCTCACCAGTGCTAATAGTATGCAAGAGCTAGAGCAACTGTTTTCTACCTTGGATCCAGATTTGCCTTACCCCCCAGCAGCGGAGGGCCAACGGGGACGGCGGGGAAATCCTCGTAAAACTCACTTACCGGAAGGATGGCTAGCGACCAGGGAAGTGGACGCGGCCGCTGCCCGCATTCTGGAGGCCGCTAAGTTAGATACTTCCCTAGATCATGGCGGTTACTAGCGGAAAGAACCCCTATACACGCTAGAGTGAAATATATGGAAACCGCGCCCTATTCTCCCCGTGACCGTGAACGCTACCAGGCGGAACCGGTCAAGTCTTCGCATCGTACCGAGTTCGCGAGAGACCGCGCTCGAATCATGTATTCCTCGGCGCTTAGACGTTTAGGTGCCAAAACCCAAGTTTTGGGGCCTACTACTGATTCCTTTATCCGTACCCGCCTGACTCATTCTATAGAGGTTTCCCAGGTAGGCAGGTCAATTGCGCAAGAAATGGGATGCGATCCTGATATCGTGGATGCCGCATGCCAAGCTCATGACCTGGGGCATCCGCCTTTTGGACATAATGGGGAGCGAGCCCTTGATGAAGTGGCTAAAAAAATCGGTGGTTTCGAAGGGAACGCGCAAACTTTTCGTTTACTTACCCGGCTAGAGCCGAAGGTTCTCAGTGCCAAAGGACGCCCTCTGGGGTTAAATCTCACTCGCGCCACCCTCGATGCGGTTTGCAAATATCCCTGGCTTAAAGGGGAGGGAGCTGACGGCGAATATTCACGAAAAAAATACAATTGTTACCGCGAAGATGCCGAAATTTTTAACTGGATGCGTAAATTTTCTCCCCCGCATCAGCGCTGCCTAGAAGCACAAATTATGGATATATCTGACGATATTGCCTATTCGGTCCATGACGTAGAGGACGCCATCCAAACCAGAGGGATAGACCCGGCAACTTTGGGGGAGCGCAACTCTTTAGAACTGGTGTTTAAAACCGCGACCGAATGGTACGGGGCAGCACCAGATAATCAACTAGAAAATGCCTGGAAACGCATTAGCTCCCTGCCCGAGTGGCTAGCCAGTTTTAACGGCTCCTATCGAGATATGGCGCGGCTGAAAAATATGACGTCCCAACTGATCGGGCGTTTTTGTTCGGCGGTATCGGCAGCGACATTACAAGCGGCAGGAACCGGCCCCCTGCATCGCTACGATGCAGATTTAGTGATCCCCGAAGACACCCTCGTAGAAATTAAATTGCTAAAAGGGATCGCCGCTGCCTATATGATGGCGCCGCGAGAAACTGAACCTATCTATTTAGCGCAACGAACTACCATCTACGAGCTTGCCGATGCGCTTTGGGAACGCCCAGAGCTGCTAGAAGAGCCCCATTTGAGCGCGTGGCGACAAGCTAGTGGAGATGAAGGTAAGCTACGAGCTTTGGTTGATCAAATCGCTTCCCTGACTGATACCACTGCCAACCAGTGGCATGGGCGCATTTGTGGGATGTTCCGTTCACTGTAAGTTCTCGAACTGGAGTCCCCTTAGTACGCGCTCTCACTTATGATTAAGACATGGCTGGGTTAATTCGACGCGAGGATATCGATCAGGTACGCGAGCGTACCCGCATCGATGAAATCGTGGCTGAACACGTCGCTTTGCGCCCCGCCGGAGTTGGATCCTTGAAGGGGCTTTGTCCCTTCCACGATGAACGCACTCCCTCATTCCATGTGCGCCCCGCCCAAGGCTACTATCACTGTTTTGGCTGCGGTGAAGGTGGGGATGTAATTAAATTTGTCGAAACCGTCAATCACCTTTCCTTTAGTGAAGCCGTCCAATACTTGGCGGATAAAACTGGTGTTACCTTGCATTATGAAGAAACGCGAGGGGCGGATAAGAAAGATCCCAACCAGGTTTCCCGTGCGCGGATCATGGAAGCTAATCGCAACGCCGCACAATTTTTTCGCTCCCAGCTTGGCAGTAAAGAGGCGGTAGGGGCGCAAAATTTTCTCAGGGCGCGAGGTTTCGATGCGGATGCAGCTGCCAAGTTTTCTCTCGGCTATGCACCCGACTCTTGGGATGCGCTGCTATCGTACCTACGCAAACGGGGATTTACAGAGCCGGAACTTGCGGCATCAGGACTGTTCTCTCGGGGGCAACGTGGTCCCTATGACCGTTTTAGAGGGCGCTTGATATGGCCAATCTCGAATCTTACCGGAGAGGTAGTAGGTTTTGGGGCGCGCCGGCTAGGTGAAGACGATAAGGGGCCGAAATATCTAAATACTCCGGAAACTGCGGTCTACAAGAAATCCAAGGTGCTGTACGGGATTGAGATGGCTAAAAAGGCGATCAGTAAGCAGCGTCGGATAGTGGTGGTGGAAGGCTACACCGATGTGATGGCCGCTCATCTTTCCGGGGTGGAATGTGCCGTTGCTACCTGCGGTACCGCTTTTAGTGCGGGGCATGTGCAGATTGTGCGCCGCCTTCTGGGGGATAGCGCTGATCCGGCAGCGGGGGTGCTGCTGTCCTCTGGGAAAGCCCGGGGTGGGGAAGTAATATTTACTTTCGATGGTGATGAGGCCGGGCAAAAAGCGGCACTGCATGCTTTCGGTGAAGATCAGGCTTTCGCTTCCCAAACCTTCGTAGCCATTGAACCCTCAGGTAAAGATCCTTGTGATTTGTGGCAAGCGCAAGGAGCAGACGCGGTACGGGCATTGGTGGATTCGCGGCGCCCCCTCTTTGAATTTGTTTTACGTACTATCCTGAAAGCTCATAACCTGGATACTTCTGAAGGAAGGGTTAACGGTTTACGAGCTGCCGCCCCGGTCGTGGGGCGGATTCGGGATGTGGCGTTGCGCTCGGAATACACTCGCCGACTCTCGGGATGGGTGGGGATGCCCGAGGATGAGGTGCGAAAAATTGTGCAAAATGCTTCCCACACTCAAACTGGATTTTCTCCTATTGCGGGGAATAGCATTGCCGCTAGTCCCGCGGTGCCCGCAGGCCCTAGCGGGGTAGGCCCAAGTGGAACATCCTCTGTTCCGCCTATGCCGGCAGCGATTGCTTTGCCGGATGTCTCTGATCCGGTTGCCAATCTCGAACGACAGGCTATGGAATGTCTATTGCAGCTGCCGGCGAGTCTATTCGGCTTAGGGGTAGAAAAACTTTCCCCTGCCGCATTTCGGGTCCCCATGTTTAGTGCCTTGTATTCAGCGGTTTCCTCTTTAGGGGGATTAGATAAATATGCCGAGCTGTGGCGCGGAGCCGAAGATGAATTGGGGATAAAGGGGCGCCGCGCGATCCTTTTAGCTAATAAACGCTGGGTGGAACTTTTAGATTCACAAATTGCACCCCAGTTGCAAAGCCTGGTTTCAGCGCTGGTGGTTTCTCCGCTGCCACAAGATGATTCCGCTCGTCTTAATGACTATGCCCGGGGGGTATGGGGCGCGATGATTCGCGGAGATCTTTCCCGCCGGATCGCCGATACGCGGGCGCGACTGCAAAGATGCGATCCCCACGATGAACAGTATCAACAAATTTTTACCGAATTAATGGACCTAGAGAAAACTCGTCGCGACCTGCAGGAATATAAATAAGCAACAACTTAGGTACGCAATACTAATTTAAGAAATAATGCAATTGCTATTTAAATTTAGGGGATACTATTTTAGTTATTAGAACAAAATAGCCTTTTTACCAGGGGTTATGTTCTTTCGTTTGTGGGGACAACACTTTTAAATTTATTTGCTTTTCTTTCCTATGTTCCTTTTGTAGATTGAACTTGTCTTAATAAGAAAGCTTCAAAGGAGGAACTCAAATGGCAATGCCGGGAGTTAATTGTTCAGCTAGTGATTGTGCTTTCAACGACAATGGTTGCAACGCTTACGCGGTAACCATTGCTAAAGGTGGATGCGCAACCTTTATTTCTCTAGATGAAAAGGGCGGCCTTGGGAAAGTTAATTCCCAGGTTGGTGCTTGCCAGCTTGCAGATTGCAAATTCAACAACCACCTGCTGTGCCAAGCTGATTCCGTTAAAGTAGGCGCCGATGAAAAATGCCTTACCTTTGCTACTGCCTAGGAAATTGGGACAGTAAGCAACTAAGCACCCAGGTTCTTACTTGATAAGTAAGGATCACAGCTTAAAGGGGGCTGAGGAGTAATACTCTTCAGCCCCCTTTAACTATCGGTCCTACTACCCACTGCCTGACAGGCAGCTTAGGCGCCCACAGCCCTAAAGTCGCTCCCGGCAGAGGGCGTCAAACCTACAGTTATTGCATTACCTATAGCAATTCAGCACGTAACTGTTCTGGGGATAGCGGAGAATACCAAGCGGGAGGAATATCTAGGACGCTGGCCGCTCCCCGATGACCATGTTGATGGAGACGAACCAAAGCGCGGGCGCTGGCCGCCACCATAGAGCCGGTGAAATCGGGGTTGGAATCTAATTGCAGCTGGAAGCGTGCCAAGTGTTTGATTCCCTCCCGGGTGTGTCCCACCCTAATAACTTCCCCACCGTGGGGCATCCCCGAGTGGTCACGCGCCAGTTCCTCGGCAGAAATAAAGTTCACAGTGGTTTCATAGTCTGCAAAATATTTAGGCATCTGCTTGATTTCCCTGGCGATGCGGTTCTGGTCAGCACCGGGAGCAGCCACCACGTAGCAGACCCGAGTGTGTTTATCCGCGGTGGTTAGTTGGGGATTTTCCCCGCTTTCTACCGCTCGCATCGCCTCGGGGTTGGGGACCGTATATTGCACTCCGCCCACAACACCCTCTATACGGCGAATAGCATCCGAGTGGCCCTGGGAGACCCCGCGTCCCCAGAAAGTCTGCGTGTATCCGTCAGGGAGGACCGCTCCGGTGAGCGTACGGGCAATCGAGAATAGTCCTGGATCCCAACCGGTAGAGATCAGGGCACAGTGACCGGCCTTCTTCGCGGCGGCATCCATGTCTGCAAAGTAGGCGGGAATATCGGCATGGGTATCAAAAGAATCTACGGTATTGAAATAGGCAACGGCGGCCGGTCCCTGGGTACGTAGGTCAGTGGCGCTGCCTCCGCAGCAAATACAAACATCTACTTTCCCAGAAAAATCTGCCATTTTAGAAAGCGAATAAACCGGGGTTCCGGCAGTCTGTAAACTTGCGGGATCGCGGCGGGTAAAGACGGCCACCGCTTCCATATCGCTGGTGGCATTTACCGCTCTTTCAACCGCCTGTCCCAGATTGCCATAACCATTAATTGCTACTTTTATTGTCATAGCCAGATATTACAATCTGGGTATTGACTAATGCAGAAACTGCCCAAAACTTAGACAGGGTACAGGCTAAGTTTTGGGCAGTTTCGATAAAAAATATTAGGCATCTAACGGAAGATGCGGATAATCAGTATGCCAAGTTTCGCGATAATAGTCGGCCAACTGCAACTTGCTGGCGGCAGCATCATCCACAATCACCACCACATTTAAGTGATATTGCAAAATAGAGGCCGGACAAAAAGCGCTAACGGCGCCCTCTACCGTATGGGCGATCGCGTCTGCTTTCTGCTCCCCAAAAGCTAAAAGAATCGCTTGGCGAGAACGCATGATCGTAGAAAGTCCCTGAGTAATGGCTTGCCGGGGAACTTTCGCTTCATCTCCGTCAAAAAAACGCGCATTATCAGCAATGGTACGGGGGGTCAAAGTAACCACGTTAGTGGGATTTGCCAAGCAGCCCGAGGGTTCATTAAAGCCAATGTGTCCGTCCGCGCCAATACCTAAAATCTGCAGGTCTACGCCGGAAGTGAGGGCATCTTCATAGCGGGAAGCTGACTCTTCTGGATGTGGAGAAAGTCCATCGGGGGTGTGTAGATTCGCATCCGTAAGCCCAGTTTTTTCTTCTCCCACCAATTCGCGGCGAAGAACATTGCGGTAACGTTCCGGGTGATCAGGGGCAATCCCTACATATTCATCTAGCGCCCAACCGGTACAGTTTTTTAACGTGAAATCAGTTTCCGCATGCGCTTTACGCAGCTGCGCATAGAGGCCCTCCGGGGTGGAACCGGTAGCTACGCCCAGTCTAAAACCCGGTTTTACCTGGGGGATGATGAGATTTGCTGCCAACTTGGATCCAGCTTCCGCGGTTGGAGTAATCGCAATTCGCATGTAGGTCTCCTTTAGTAGGATTTTTCCGTCTCTGGTTAGCGAAAGTAGTTGTTATTTTCTCACGTTTAGGGATATTAGTGGTGATGGCGCGCGTTAAGCGCATAAATGGTTCCTAAAAAATGCTGCTGCGGGTGGGGGAGTGTTTCCCCACCCGCAGCAATACAATATTTACAATTTTTAGCCAGGAATCCGCTAATCTTCCCTAACAGGTCACAGTAAGTATCCTTTAGTGAAAGTCTGGCTGAGTCGCCCCGGAACTAGATCTTTTCGGGCTCAATTTTCCACACCTGACCGGCATAGTCACCGATGGTGCGGTCAGCGCTGAATCGTCCGGATTCACAAATGTTAATCCAGCATTTGCGTGCCCATTCAATCTGGTCAGCGTAATCCAAAGCAGCTTGGTCACGCACTTCACGGTAATCGGCAAAATCTCCGAGCACATAGTAGACGTCCGCAGGTTCATAGCCGTTGGAATCCAGCAGCGAACCTAGCAGGTCATGGAAAAGACCGGTACCGCCATCATCTAAAGTGCCATCAACAAACGCGTCCAGAGTCCGTTTGAGTCCCGGAACGGTCTCGTAAAGATATCGAGGATCGTAAGTACGCCGCAGCTCCGGTAGTTCTTCCTCTTTTGCCCCGAAAATGTAGGCGTTTTCTTCACCCACTGAATCCACGATCTCTACATTCGCGCCGTCTAGAGTACCCAGACACAGCGCTCCGTTCATCATGAACTTCATATTGGAAGTTCCCGATGCCTCTTTACCGGCAGTAGAGATCTGTTCGTGAATATCAGCAGCCGGAATAATATGTTCTGCCGGGGAAACGTTGTAGTTCTCGACAAACACCACTTGGATTATCTTTGAGACTTCCGGATCGCTAGCGATCAGTTCTCCAATAGTGTTAATCAATTTGATAATCGCTTTGGCGCGTACATAGCCCGGAGCGGCCTTAGCTCCGAAAATAAATACCCTATGTGGCCAGGGTTTTTGCGGATTATCCTTGATTCGGAAATACAAATCTAAAATATAAAGCGCATTTAGTAGCTGGCGTTTATATTCATGCAAACGCTTAATCTGGACATCGAAAATCGCTGACGGATCAATCTTCTGCCCGGAGCGGCGCTCTAGCCATTGAGCGAAATCTCGTTTGTTGTCGGCCTTCACTCCCAGTAACTGTGCCATCAAATCTGAGTCGTCGGCCAGTTTGCGCAGGCTCTTGAGTTGATCCATATCGGTCACCCAGTCGGTAGAGCCCAGCTTTTCGGTAAGGAGACTAGCCAGACGGGGATTACACTGCTTGAGCCAGCGCCGAGGAGTAACCCCGTTAGTCTTGTTGTTGAACTTTTGCGGCCAAATCTCGTACCAGTCTTTCAGAGTCTGCCGTTTAATAATTTCGGTATGTAGGGCGGCAACCCCGTTAATGGAGAAGGCTGCGTAGCAGGCAATCCAAGCCATATGGATCCGTCCGCCATGAATCGGCGACATGTAGTCAATACGGGCAGCATCAAAGCCCAGTGCCTCTAGCTCCATCCGGAAGCGGCGGTCAATCTCGGCTACGATTTCTAGAATTCGGGGGAATAGTCGCTGGAAAATCGCGTATTCCCAAGTTTCTAGGGCTTCGGCCAGCACCGTGTGGTTGGTGTAGGCAAAAGTGGCCTGTACGATCTGCCAGGCATCTTCCCAATCCATACCGTGGTCATCCAGCAGAATCCGCATTAGTTCTGGAATAGCCAACACCGGGTGGGTGTCATTTAGTTGAATGCAATTGAATTTAGCGAAATCGTTCAGGTCATCGCCATGGTGCTTCATATAGTTATCCACCATGTCCTGCAGGGAGGCAGACACGAAGAAGTACTGTTGGCGTACCCGCAGCACTTTACCTTCAAAAGTAGTGTCGTTGGGGTAGAGGACCCGACAAAGGTCTGCAACCCGTTCCCGCTCGATAATCGCATCCGTGAAACGCTGCGAGTTAAAAGCCTCGTAGTCGAACTCTTCCATCGGTTCTGACTTCCACAAGCGCAAAGTATTTACGTTGTCTGTGCCATAGCCAGTAATCGGCATATCGTAGGGAATTGCCCGCACTTGCATATCTGCGAAATGCACAAAGCGTGGTTGTTCTTCACGGCGAATAACGAAGGGATAGCCTTCCTCCATCCAGGGATCCGGATGTTCACGCTGGTTTCCATTTTCGAAGGACTGTTTAAACAGACCGTAGCGGTACAAGATTCCATATCCGCGTACCGGTAGGTTCATCGTGGCGCAAGAATCCAGGAAACAGGCCGCCAGGCGCCCCAAACCTCCGTTACCGAGGGAGGCATCGTGTTCAGCCTCGAGTACATCGGTGAGGTTCATTCCGAAGGCGTTAGTGGCCTTCTTTGCTTCCTCTAGCAGTCCTAGGTTGTCCAGGTTGTTGAGCAGGGCTCTGCCCATCAGGAACTCGGCCGAGAAATAATGCTCTTGGCGTCCAGCTGCGTACTTCTCAGTGGTTTTGTCCCAGTTTTCGGCGATACGCTCAACGATCGCTTGTGACATTCCCGTCCAAAACTCCGTGGGAGTAGAGTCCTCGGCGCGACGTCCAGAAATAGAACGGGTAAATGAACCTAATGAATGGGTAAGGTTGTCTGCCATATTCAATCTCCTTGCAAAACTACGTTCCCAGGCTATCGGTTAAAGGTGAAAGCACCGACCAAAAACCATGTTTTTAGTAGTGGCATTAGTTACACCTTTTTCATAGGGGTTATAAAAACTGTCGGCCAGGTGTTTCTCGGGTGCGTTTACATGGTTTAGGACATAAAAACTCTAAATCTCTATCCATAAAGTTTGCCCCGACGCAATTTGGTTTTCGGCGTTACCTTGCGAGGAGGGAGGAAAAGCGATCCCCGGGGTTGCCAACCGGGTTTTTGCGGTATCTGCCACAACCTCCGCCGGTAGCGGGCGGGGTCCATTCCCCAGGTTGGTTGCTACCACTACTTGTTGGCCGTTCCTCCCGGTTACTCGCAATGCTAGAACCTCTGGATCACTTTCAAGCCAGCTTGACTTGCCCATTCCTAGGCCAAGTTCACGGCGAACAGCAAGCATCCTACGGTAAAAATTCAAAGGAGAATTCGGATCAGTTTCTTGTGTTTGTACCGAGAGTTCGCCCCAATCGTCTGGTTGCGGCAACCAGGCAGGACTGGCTCCTGCAGGGGAAAATCCAAAGTTAGAGTCGGGTTCATTTGACCAAGGTAGCGGTACCCGGCAACCGTCACGTCCTCGTACCCTGAAGTCGGAACGCTGCCAGGTGGGATCTTGTCGTGCCTCATCTGGAAGCTTGGTGGCTTCTGGGAGCCCCAGTTCTTCCCCGTTATAGAGGTAAATAGAGCCGGGTAGACCCGCAAGGAAGGCGGTTGCCGCTAGCGCCCGGGCCAAACCGATTTCTCGATCCGGTTGCGGGTCACTTCCACCAATCCCATTGTCAGTATTTGCGCCGGTGGGGTAGCCTAAACGAGTAGCGTGGCGAACCTTGTCGTGGTTAGACAATACCCAAGTGGGAGGGGCGCCTACCGAGGCGGATGCCTTTTGGGTGCGCCGTATTACCTTACGTAGCGCTGCCGGTTCCCAATGGCAGTTAACCACCGAAAAGTTGAAAGCTTGTGACATTTCATCTTCGCGTACATACATAGCTTCTTGCTCCGGGCTATTGACCCAGGCCTCAGCTACTAGCATCCGATCACGCCCATATTCGTCTAGCACCGCGCGCCATTCACGATAAATGTCGTGTACTCCGGGCTGGTTATAGAACGGTCCCACCTCGGGAGCGCGCCCATTATAGCTATCCGGACCGTCATAGCTCAGGCGATCTGGGCCCACTGTGTCATCGGGTAAAGCAGGATCTTTTACTAGACCGTGCGCGACATCAACCCGGAAACCATCCACGCCGCGATCTAGCCAAAAACGCAGGTAAGAACGGAAAAAATCGTGAACTTTCGGGTTCTCCCAGTTAAAGTCAGGTTGGGAGGCGTCGAAAATATGCAGATACCACCAGTCCCGATCACTGGCTTTGCCAGTTAGCGGTTCCACTTTCGACCAGGCAGATCCGCCGAACATAGAACCCCAATTGTTGGGAGCACTGCCGGCGCTCTGGCGGAACATATACATATCGCGCGCCGGATCCCCAGGCTCGGCGGCTAAGGCTTGTTTGAAGAGGGGGTGATCCCAAGAGGAATGATTAGGAACCACATCGATGATGGCTCTCATTCCTCGGGCATGCAGTTCGGCCAGAACCTTATCGAAAGTTTCCAGGTCACCGTAATCGGGATTGATATCCAGGTAGTCAGCGACATCGTAACCGGTGTCATGCTGGGGAGAGGGGTAAAAGGGTGAAAACCAAACTGCATCGATTCCCAGTTTTTCGAGGTAATCGATTTTCTCTAATACCCCGGCCAGGTCACCAATTCCATCCCCGTTGGAATCAGCAAATGAACGCGGATAAACCTGGTAGATGGCGGCGCTACGCCACCACTGATCCCAGTCACATCGCTCAACGTGGCTCATATACTTCTCCTTAATAGTTGATTAAACAGTCTCGACTGCAATTTGGCTGGGAATATTTAGTTTTATCGCGGTTCAGACAAGAAGTTCATTCCTAGTCTTTCTAGTCTTCGCTACCTTTGCGGCGGCGACGACGTGCCCGGCGAGGGCGAGGTTGGCGTTGGGTGCCGGATCCTTGATGACTATCACGTTCCCGGCGGCGATCACGTCCTCCTCGTGAGCCTTTGCCTCTGCCGCCACCGGAGCGAGAATTCTGCTTTCGTCCGGAGCGTCCCCGGCGACGTCCGCGACCGCCAGTTTCCCCTAAATCTTCCAACTTTTCGGCATCTAGACCGGCGCGTTTACGCATGGAGAGTGGCAGACGCCCGCCGGTGTCCTCGGGAATATCTAAATCGGTATAAAGGTGAGGACTGGTGTGGTAGGTTTCCACCGGTTCTTCTATCCCCAGGGAAAGCTCTTTATTTATCAGCTTCCAGCGGGGAACATCATCCCAGTCCACGAAGGTAATCGCGGTTCCGGAATTACCGGCGCGACCAGTACGTCCAATGCGGTGGATATAGGTTTTAGCGTCCTCGGGGCACTGATAGTTAATCACGTGGGTAACGTCATCAACATCAATGCCGCGGGCCGCCACATCGGTAGCTACCAGCACATCAACTTTCCCATGTCTAAAAGCTCTCAGTGCTTGTTCGCGGGCGCTTTGTCCCAGGTCTCCATGGAGAGAGGCAGAAGCGAATCCGCGTCGGTCAAGATCATCAGCTACTCGGGCAGCAGTCCGCTTGGTACGCGTGAAAATAATGCAAAGGCCGCGTTCGCGAGCCTGCAAAATCCGAGCTACTACCTCAATTTTATTGAGGGCGTGGCAGCGGTAAATTACCTGTCTAGTTGTTTTTACTGTCGCCCCCTGGTCATCGGGATCCTGCGCCCGAATATGAGTGGGGTGTGACATATAGCGCCTGGCCAGAGCGACTACTTGGCCGGGCATAGTGGCTGAAAATAGCATAGTGTGCCGATTTGCAGGGGTGCGTGAAAGTAGCACCTCTACATCTGGAAGGAAACCCAGATCCAGCATTTCGTCGGCTTCATCTAGCACCATAGTGCGTACTGACGACAAGCTCAGATGCCCCTGTTTCATGAGGTCAATCAGCCGTCCGGGGGTGCCGACTACAATCTCGACTCCTCGTTTTAGATCCGCAATCTGGGGTTCGAAAGCGCGTCCTCCATAGATTTCGCAAATGCGCACAGAGCGATGAGCCGCTGCCTGGGCGGTTTCCTGTGCCACCTGGATGGCCAGCTCTCGGGTGGGCAACACAATCAGAGCCTGCGGATGGCCGGGATCTAAAAGATCTTCGTAGCCATCCTCACCTGGGCCTATCACGTCCTCAAGAACTGGGAGCGCAAACCCTAGGGTTTTACCGGTACCGGTCTTAGCTTGGCCGATAATATCGTGTCGTTGTAGCGCCACCGGCAAAGTAAGGGCTTGGATTGGGAAAGGATGTACGATTCCGGCATCTTCAAGTGCTTTACATAGCGGAGCTGAAACCCCAAAGTCAGCAAAAGTCTTTTCGGAAAGATCCATCGAGGAATCGCCCACCACATCGGCCTCTGCCTGCTCAATATGAGGTTCATGGGCCGCAGATGTATCAGCAATTCCACTGGTTGGTAGATTATTTTCTTCAGTTGTCAATCGAATACCTTTCACGGGGAGTGTTCCCCTGGAAATATGGAGGTAGCCGATCGCGAAAAATCTTGCTCTCCGCTGCGGAGGCTGGCGCGTACGCCCTAAAAAGTACTTCGTTTATGAAAACGATCGGTCAACCCGTCTTTTCTCATCCATCTTAACCTACCGTTCTCAGCGATAAACAATAAGGGTAATGCAACTTACATGTTTGCTAGCGGGCTTTTTAACTGTGAGTAGTCTTTGAACGGGGTCAAAAGCGAGAATCAAACCCGCTGCCGCGTTACCCTAAAAGAGTGAGTGATGCACAGAGACTGGGACTGATCGGATACTTTACCTTGGCGATGCAGCAGCGGCTGGCAAAGGACGCTTCGCTGTGCCCCACGGTGGAGCAAGAAATCGCTTTGGGTCAAATGTCGGCCATGGCCTGGGATAACTATCAGAAGGTAGCCGGGATAAGCAAAAATATTGGGGTCGACCTGCCAGAAGAGATGAAGCAATATATGGGTTTAACCGTCCAGCTAGAGGAGCGGCTGCGCCCCACTGACTGGTATGAGCGCCTGGTTAAAAGCTTCGTGACTATCGGCGCAATGGCTGATTTTAATCGCTCGTTGACCGCGGGGCTGTCCCCGCAGGTTCAAGCCGAACTAGCTGAGGTTTCATGGGATTGTGAGCAAGAAAAATGGGCGATTCCGGTAATCACCCAGGCTTGCGCCACTCAAGAGACGGTTCCCGCACGGCTTTCTCTGTGGGGGCGGCGGGTATTGGGGGACGTGCGCTCAACTTTCCGTCAGGCCATCGTAGGGTACCCGGAACTAGCGGCAGAAGGCGGGCAAGATATTCCGGAGGAAATCAAGGAACATCACCGCGCCCGTATGGAACGTACCGGGCTGAAAGCCTGAGCAATCCGATCTCCGCAAAATATCGCGGTTGACGCGGGAAACACCTTAAGTCCAGCGCTCGCTAGGACGAACGTTAGGACGCCAGGTATTGCCAGGGAAATCCCTTTATCAGCGGGATTAGCCGATTCCGAATCCCACCCGTTGCGGTTGAGACTCATTAATCTGACAGTAGGCGATTAGGCGTGGATTAATCAGAGTTTGCTGACCTTGCTTATCGGTCAGTGAAAGCAACTCTTCCGGTTTATCCAAAGCAGCCTGTAAAGTAGCTTTTATCTGGGCAGCATCCATGGCTACTTCCAGATCCAAAGCTTTTCCTACGCCTTTAAGTCCCAGTGAAATATTCACATTAGCCTCCGTTTATCTGTTTGCTAGCCTTATCCTACCTGTAGGGCGCAAGTGGGTGCCTGCTTGCTTGCTGATAGCTAAAGCTTCCGAAGACAATAGCTTCCACTACCTTGCCTTTGCCAGTAAAAACTGACGGCAATTGTTGACTTTTTGCGCAGGTATCTAGCCGACGCCAGGATAGGAACAAAGGCACAAAGAAGAAATCTGCACCGCAAAAGAAGCTTTTTTCTATAATTGTCCGCATGGCAACCTTTACTCTGCGCTCGGTCCCGTTCCCCGTTGATTTGGAGCTACCAGAGTTAAGTAAAAAGGGAAAAGTGCTGCTTGACAAGCTAGAATCATCAGGTTCGCTAATAGTTAAGGGGCCTGCGGGAAGCGGGAAAACTGTTTTAGCTCTGGCCGCTATGAAACTGCTGCATAAACTCGGTAAAGAAATAGTGGGGATAGCCCCATCTCGCACGCGTGCAGAATATTTAAATAGCAGCCGGACTAGCCGAGAACTACCCATTTCCCGCCCGTTTATTACCCCGCCGGCCCTAGCATTTCGGGTATTACAACAGTTTGCAAGTTACCGGCAGAAACAGCTTCCCGAGCCGGTGCTGTTAACCGGTTCTCAAGAAGATGCCAGAATACATGAGCTATTAAGACAGGTAGAGGCACCTTGGCCAGAATATATTAGCCCCGAGGTTAGACAGAGTGATTACTTTTGCTCCGAAATGCGTGCGCTGTTCGCAACCTGCGCTCATTGGGGGATTAGCGCCCAAAATCTAGACGAGTTAGGGCGAGAACTTGCTGTTCCTGAATGGCAGGCGGCTGCGGTTTTACTTAGCCAATACGAACCATCTTTTAAAGACAACAGTTGGGATGCTGCCCGGATGCAAGACCGGGCAGGACAGGTATTAAATCGTTGGGAAGAGGACGCTGCTTTGTTATTACCACCGCAGCTTCCAGATTGGGTGGTAGTGGATGACCTGCAGGATTGTCCGGCCTCTGCGGTGCGACTATTAGAAGAGATGGGTAAGCGGGGCACTAAAATTTTCGCCCTCTACAACCCGACGGTCGCGGTCGAAACTTTCCGCGGTGGGTATCCCCAGGGGGCTAAATGCCTGGCAGAGCAGTTACAATGCCCCCAGGTAACCTTGGATAGCTCCTTCCGGGAAACTTCCGGGGGGCTGAGCCTTTTAGACCCGTTGGCTGGTGAGACTGACACGGATAGCGCGCGGGAACAAAAGTTCGCGGAGTTTTCCACTCTTTCCTCGCAAGCGCGCGCCATCGCCGAGTATCTACGCTACCAACATCTGACCCGCCATGTGGCTTGGTCGGATATGGCGGTTATTGCCCGTAATCACTCGCAAATAGATGAAATAGTTTCTCTTTTGCGGGGGCTAGAAATTCCAGTAAATGAGCGTCGCCGCCCCATACTTTTCAAAGCAAACCAGGTTACCGGGGCACTATTGTCACTTTTCACCTTGCCAGGACAAAAGGAACTTGCCCAGGTGCGAGTGCAGCAAGATCCCGATGATTCCCACGAGGAATTTTCTTGGTCCGGTGAAGAATACATCCTGGATGAAGAACTTCTAGCTCCGCGTGGAAGAGCCATCCGACACCTGCTGCGCTCCCCGCTATTTTCTTTAGATTCTCTACAGATGCTGCGCCTGGAACGGGCTTTGGTAGGAGCCGAGATTGCGTTAGAAGCAAAAATAGAAGAGTATTATGCGGCTATTGGTACCCCCCGTTTCCCCCTTACAAAGGTAAAAATGGTCGAAGGGGCAGAG
>CAMYAU010000020.1 GCA_947253735.1 uncultured Varibaculum sp.
CCGGGTTTATAAACATTTTTTGCGGCAACATCCCCAGATATACACAGGGTTATTCACAGATGTGGAGAAACCCGGTTTAACCTGTAGTCATGAGAACTACATTTTTGTAGTTTTGCTGGTCGCTATATTTAAAAGAATCAGTAAAGAAATAACCAAAAGCTTCTTTAGTTAGTGGTTGTTAGATCTGTTACTTTAAGTGAATCATTTTGAGTGTCGAGCAGCTTGTCGAATTTGGTTGGTTAGTTCGTTAACATGATCAAAAATCTGGGGCCTAGATTTCATCAACTGAGTGATCTTCTTATTGGCATGCATTACCGTAGTGTGGTCACGTCCTCCGAATTCTTTTCCGATCTGAGGTAAAGAAAGTTCTGTGAGTTCTCGACATAAGTACATGGCAATTTGGCGTGCTTCGGTAAGGGAACGCGAACGCGAAGGTGAACACAGATCATTGACGGTGGTTTCAAAATACCCGGCGGTTTGAGCCTTAATTAGAGCTGGCGTGATTTCTTGATCATTGGGATCAGAAACAATATCTTTGAGTACCATTTCCGCTAGTTGTAACGTCAAAGGTTGTTTGGTTAGCGAGGCGAAGGCAGTTACTCGCAGCAGGGCACCCTCGAGCTCGCGAATATTTATGGTGAAACGGGAAGCAATATACGACAGAACTTCGGGGGGAGCTTCCACACCTTCTTGACGGATTTTATTACGTAAAATTGCGATCCGCGTTTCCAGATCGGGAGGCTGTACATCGGTTAAGAGGCCCCACTCAAAACGAGAACGCAGTCGCTCTTCAAATCCCTCCAATTTTTTGGGAGGGACATCAGAAGTAATAATGACCTGCTTATTGTCGTTATGTAGTGAGTTAAAGGTGTGGAAAAATTCTTCAATGGTTTGTTCTTTTCCCTGGAGGAACTGAATGTCGTCAATCATCAAAACATCGATGTTGCGGTAACGCTGTTGAAATTCGTGAGCATTACCTTCTGACACTGAGTTAATAAAGTCGTTGGTAAATTCTTCAGAATTTACGTAACGCACTTTGATGTGGGGGTAAAGATTTAGTGCGTAGTTACCGATGGCGTGAAGGAGGTGAGTTTTACCCAGTCCAGAACCACCGTAAACAAACAGCGGATTATAGGATTTAGCTGGAGCTTCTGCGACCGCGATGGCGGCGGCGTGGGCAAAACGATTTGAAGCCCCGATTACAAAGGACTCAAAAGTATATTTAGGGTTTAGGCGGCTTTCAAAAGGTTTTTCTTTCGGGGTGGGGGAAGTTTTTTTAGTAGCGGTAGTTTGTGTGTTTTTCGCAGATGGGGCAACCATTTGATGTTCGGAAGGATTGATTGATTGACCCTTATCTAGGGAGGGATCGACCGACACTGCCAAGATCACGTCTTGAGAAGTAGCTTTTGATAGGGATTCACGCAAAAAAGGCGCTAAACGCGTTTCAATAATCGATTTTGAATAGTTATTAGGAGTAGCGATTACGATGGTGTTTTCATAGGTGGTTAAGGGTTTTGACATTCTTACAAACGCCAGATCAGCCTGACCTACCTGTGGATTTTGTTTTAATTGTTGAATCGCGTCTTGCCATAGTAACTGTAGAGAACTTGACATCGATTTCTCCAAAATTTCCAAACATCAATGTGACAGATCCCCCGACAATGGGGATATTTATGATTCTAGGATAAAAATAAGTTATCCCCAATCTGGGGAAAAGATTGTGGATAACTTACATGGTTGTAGTTTTGGATTGAACTTACTTCTGCGTGCACAAACCTTAAAAAATATATTTTTTTGAAAAAATTAAATTAACATCTTACATCTTTGTAGTTTTTCTAAAATCCACAGCCTGGAGGATATAAGGAAAAAAATAGTGTTCATAACCACTTAATAAGTATTTGACCTGGCTAAGTGCTATGCGTAGGCTTGCATATGTTGTCTAATCGAGGCTAAATAAAACTAAGATGTCGGAGTCTGTCCGGCGAGTGCACGATATTTAGGAGAACTACATTGACAAAGCGGACTTTTCAGCCGAATAACCGTCGCCGAGCCAAGAAACACGGATTTAGGGCAAGAATGCGTACCCGCGCAGGTCGCGCCATTATCGCTAATCGTCGACGCAAAGGGCGCAAGGAACTTTCGGCCTAAAGTATGCTGCCCCAGGCAAATCGCCTGAAAAAATCAGCCGATTTTTCCCTAGTTTTTCGGCGTGGGAATAGCGCTGGAAATCAACTAATGGTGGTGCACCACCTACCCGACCAGTTTGGCACTGCGGCGCCACTGGTCGGTTTCGTTGTACCCAAAAGATTCCTGCCCCGGGCAGTAGATCGTAATCGGGTAAAAAGGCGCTTGCGTTCACTTAGTGCTAGTCGCCTACAAAAGATGGGTTGTGGAAGCCTCACTGTAGTGCGCGCCCTCGGGAAAGCTAAAAGCGCTTCCTACTCACAATTAGGGGAGGCTTTGGATCAGGCATTGTCCCGGGCACAGGCAAAGGGGAAAAAGTGAACGCTAATCTAGGTCAGGGTGTTTTAATATTTTTGGTTCACTTATATCGCCGCTATCTCTCTCCCCTGTTTCCTCCGCGCTGTAAGTACTATCCCACTTGTAGTACCTACGCTTTAAAAGCTCTAAAAACTCATGGCGCGGCGAAAGGTACCTTACTTTCAGTTTGGAGAATTGTGCGCTGTAATCCTCTTTCTGATGGTGGGGTAGATTATCCTCCAGAAAAAGGTAGTTGGAAGAGTGCCCCCTATCACCAGATGACTTTAAGCGAACTCCAAGCACATTGGGCAAAGATAGATAAGGTCACCGTGCCCAATCGGGTAAAACAGTAAAGGAGCAAATTTATGTTGCTAAATGCGCAGCTGTTAGCGGCAACTAACCAGCCCACTTCGGGTGGCTGGTACGACACCGTTTTATACCCTTTTAAGTGGGTGACTGCCTGGGTGTTGGTAGGTATTCATAAAGTACTTACCATCTTGGGTTTACCGGAAGGTCCCGGTGTTACCTGGGTTTTATCGATTGTGGTTCTTACAATTTTTGTGCGACTGCTGATTATTCCGCTGTTTATTAAGCAAATTAAGTCCACCCGGGGAATGAGCGCGATTCAACCCAAGATCAAAGAAATCCAAGAAAAATATAAGGGTCGTAATGATCAGGTTTCTAAGCAGCAGATGAACCAGGAAACCATGAACTTGTATAAGGAATATGGCGTTAACCCGATGGCGTCATGTTTCCCATTGTTGATTCAATTGCCGATTTTGGCTGCCCTGTATCGAGTGCTTTGGCAAATGCCTTTGATTGCTAAGCATCCCAGTGCGCATATTGGTGGATTTGATTCCACACTGGCGGCGGAGATGGATAAATCCACCGTGTTCGGAGTTTATCTATCGGATACTTTTAACAGCACTGCTTCGAATCCCACTTCTACCAAGACTTTAATTATCGTGTCAGTATTGCTGTATGGCGGATTAATGTTCTTCCAACAGTTCATCAATATGCGGCGCAATATGGATTCTTCGAATCAGCAGCAAATGCGGATGATGAAGATGATGGTTTACGTGATGCCTCTAATGACCGCTTGGTTTGGGTTTATCGTACAGGTGGGAGTGCTGGTTTACCTGGTAGTGACCATGGTGGTCAGCTTTATCCAACAGCTATTTGTAATGCATTATCTACCTACTCCCGGCTCTCCTGCTCATGATAAACAAATGCAACGTCACCAGCTGAAATACGAAAAATATAAAGAGGAGACGCTGGCGGAATATAATAAGAAACTTTCCGAGCTCGGGCTCAGTGGAGAGGACGTGGCGAAAGGATTGCGGCTTGAAGTTAAAGCCAATCGCCAAGGCAAGGAAGATCCCTTCTTGGGACTAGAAAATGGTGAGCAGCTACGTGAAGGGGTGTCCTTACATAAGGAGACCCAAAATCTGCTGCATAAGAAAGCTCAGGATTTAGAGCTGGAAGAAAAACCAAAGAAAGCCCGCAAACAGTCTCGGATGATGACGGCACTTCAAAAGAAGGTCGAAGAACAGCAGACTGTATTGAAGACCAGTACCCATAATGCCCAAGCACAGCCAAAGCGGCTTACCCGGGCGCAGCGTGATGCGCAAGCTAAACGGCGTCGGCAAGCCAGTGGGCTAAGTGAACAAGAAAAGGCTAAACGCCGGCAGGCACGGCGCAAGAATAATGCCGGGAAAAATCAGCGGAAGAACCGATAGGATCATTGCAGATACCAAGAGAGGAATAGGTGCCATGAGTGAAGAAACATCATCGGAGCGGGTTGCAGCACTAGAAGAAGAAGGCGATATAGCCGCCGATTATTTAGAAGAACTGCTAGATATTGCAGATCTAGGTGGCGATTTAGAGATCGATGTAGAACATGATCGTGCCAGTGTAGATATCGTGGCTGATGCCCAAGATCTAAATGATCTGCAGCGTTTAGTTGGAAAAGAGGGTGAGGTTTTAGAATCCCTGCAGGATTTAACTCGCCTGGCAGTGTCCCAAAAAACCGGGGAACATTCTCGGCTAATGCTTGATATTGCTGGTTATCGCCAAGAACGCAAACAAGAGCTGCGTTTGATTGCGGAGGAAGCTATTACCAAGGCAAAAACCACAGGCGAGCCGGTGCGATTGGACCCGATGAATCCTTTCGAACGCAAAGTATGTCACGATGTGGCCGCAGAAGAGGGCGTTTATTCTGGTTCTCAAGGTCAAGCGCCTAACCGGGCGGTAGTTATCTATCCGGATGCAACTGGCCCGGAACAAGAAGAAGAATAAGCTAGGTTCCGCCGTTATCCCTGTTGGGGGATATTGGTTAACCCTTATTGACAGAGTTTGGCTATGCAATCAGAACTGGACCTTGAGGTAGCTCAACCCGGCGCTGAGGTTAAAGCATTCTTCGGTTCCTCTTTTGAGCGGATGCAAATATACGCTGATATGCTTGCTGCTCAAGGTGAGCTGCGGGGACTGATAGGTCCCCGGGAACTACCACGGCTTTGGCCTCGTCACATATTAAATTGTGCAGCGGCAGAAAAATTTTTGCCTTTAGGACGTAATGTGACTGTCGCCGACGTTGGTTCCGGAGCGGGACTTCCGGGAATTGTCCTGGCGGTAATGCGTCCTGACCTGCAGTTTTATTTGATAGAACCTTTGGCGCGTCGGGTAGCTTGGTTGGAGGAAGTAAAGCGAGAGTTAGGATTAGATAACGTGGAAATTATGCGTTCTCGCAGCCAGGATCTTTCCCCAGGACAACAATTTTCGGCCGTTACTTCCCGGGCAGTAGCAAACTTAAAAAAATTGGTACGTATCTCTGGGAAACTCGTGGCGCCTGGTGGACGGATGTTGGCGATTAAGGGTGAGCGCGCTCCCCTAGAATTGAGTGAAGCACAAGCGGAGTTGCGGGCGGCTAAACTTGATTCCGCCCAGATAGAGCAAGTGCCATCGTTAATGGATGATTCAATTACCCGGATAATCCTGGCGACAAAACGATTGTAGAGGCTGCGTCTTTTACGGATTTTGGAGGGATAATGAGCAAACATCGTTTGGCTGATGCCGAGATGGTGGAGCAGGCGGACACCGATGAAGGGATCACCTTGGCGGAGCGTTCCCACTCCAAACTTGACTTAGGGACCCTACCTCATCCACAGCAAACGCGAATAATTGCTGTTGCTAATCAAAAAGGTGGCGTGGGTAAAACTACTACTGTTGTTAACCTGGCTTCAGCTTTGGCTTTAGGCGGACTTAAAGTACTAGTGATTGATGCTGATCAGCAAGGTAATGCTTCATCCTCGCTAGGGTTGCGTCATCTTGCGGATGGCCAGCCATCCTTGTATGAAGTTATGACTCAGGGAATCCCGCTACGGGATGCTCTAGTCCAGAACACCAAAATTTCTAATCTTTGGGTAGTACCGGCATCGATGAATATGGCGGGCATCGAACTGGAACTTAATGAGCGAACTAATTTCCAGCAAATCTTAGCTGAGGCGGTAGACCAACTACTGAATGGGGGAGAATATTTTGACTATATTTTCATTGACTCTCCCCCTTCTTTAGGGATTATGACCGTTAATGCTCTCGTGGCAGCGAAGGAAGTATTGGTTCCTTTGCAAGCAGAATACCTGGCACTGGAAGGACTAACACAGTTAACCAAAACCATTGATATGCTGGTTATTAGGCTTAATCCCACCCTGAATTTCACCGCCATATTACCCACGATGGTTACCAGTAACACTTTGCTGAGTAAAGGGGTATTAGAGGATGTTCGCTCCTACTACGGGAATATTGTGATGGAAACAATTATTCCCCGCAATGTGGCATTAGCGGAAGCTCCCTCGCATGAAGAATCTATCTTGACTTACCAACCGGGCTCTAAAGGTGCAAAATGTTACCTAGATGCCGCATATGAATTAGTTAGTCGTGAGGTGAAATCGTAATGGCGCGAAAGAATCACTTAGGGAGAGGATTGTCAGCTCTTATTCCTACTGAACCAGTAGAAAATAAATCGACAGAGATTGAAGATGATGGTAACTCCCGTCCAGCCGACATATTTTTTGGCGGCCACGGCCATGCTCCTAAAGGGGGTTCAGCAAAGGAGCTTTTAGAACCACGTAAAAATGTTTCACGTGAAACATTAAGGACGCGAAATAAAAATACTGGAACAAACTCAAGCAAGAGTATTGGCTCGAAGAATAATAAGACTTCTCAACGGAAATTGGCTCAATCTAAAAATAATGTTTCACGTGAAACATCTTTGGTTCCGGTGCCAGGCGCACGGCTAGAGCTAGTTCAGGTCAGTAAAGTAAATCCAAATCGTTCTCAACCCAGGCAAACTTTTGATGAGGATGAAATAGCAGAACTTGCTGCTTCCATTAAAGAAGTAGGGTTATTGCAACCAATTGTTGTTCGTACTGACCCCACAGATAAGGATGCCTACGAACTGATAATGGGTGAACGGAGATTACGCGCCTGTCAGTTGGCGAAAGTCCCGCAAATTCCTGCAATTATTCGCGAGACCAGTGATAATAAGATGTTGCTAGATGCATTGATTGAAAACTTGCATCGAGTGCAACTTAATCCCTTAGAAGAGGCAGCGGCGTACCAACAGTTGATGGAGGACTTTGGGTGTACTCAAAAAGAACTTTCACAGCGAGTGTCGAAGTCGCGTCCCGCCATAACTAATGCCCTTCGTCTGTTGCGACTGCCAGCCAGTGTACAGCCAAAGGTAGCCGCGGGAGTGCTCTCAGCAGGACATGCCCGTGCTTTATTAGCAGTTAGTGATCCCCAGGATCAAGAATATTTAGCGGAGCGGATTATTGCCGAAGGGCTCTCAGTGCGTTCTACTGAAGAAATTGTTGCCTTGGGTAACGTTAAAGGTGCTCCGATTCGTTCCAGGCATAGTGGAAAACCGCGGCAAGTCAATCTTTCTGCAAGTCAAGCTGCTGTACAGGAACGGTGGACGCAAATTCTCGATACCCGGGTATCACTTAAGCCCGGTAAGAAAATTAGCAAATTAGTAATCGAATACGCTGACGAAGCAGATCTAGAGCGCCTTACTCAACTGCTAGAACAAGCCGGCCATTAGCTTTGCTAAGCTCATAAATCTTTACCAAGATTTGTAGCTTATTTTTCCTGTACCTTTAGGCTCTCTGTCCTCGATTAGCAGCCTGCACGGTTATTGCCTCGATTAAGTTTCCGAAGCCCTGATCGGCTTGCGCTGCTAAGGGCCATAAGGAGGTATCGGTCATACCGGGGACCACATTGGCATCAATGAACCAGGGTTTACCGTTAGAGTCAACAATTAGATCAATCCGAGAGAAATCTTCTAGCTCTAAAACTCGGTGACAATCTAAAGCTAATGTTCTAATTTTTTCATCTAGCTCTGAATCCAAGGGCGCGGGAGCAAAAAATTCGGTACGTCCAGTTAGATAACGAGCATCAAAATCGTAGCGTCCCACATCTGTACGGATCTCTACTGGGGGCAGTGCGCGGGCAACTCCGGCTTCGACAACTATCGAAACCGATAGTTCGCGCCCATTGATAAAGCGTTCGATTAATACCTCATTGTCATAGGCAAAAGCGTTAACCATGGCAGTGCGTAGCGCTACCTCTCCATCGACGTAGGTGATGCCCATAGCAGACCCGCCTCTAGAAGGTTTAACCATAAGGGGATACCCCAAACGATCAGAAACTTCTTTTAGGAGAGTATCTGCTCCCACCTGTTGAAATAGGATTTGAGGCAGGGCTACAGACCGAGGAGTGGGTAACCCATTTTTTTCTACTACTGATTTCGCCACGGGTTTGGAGAGGGAAATCTTACAGCCCTTAGGTCCGGTTCCCACATAAGCTAATCCGCTTAATTCTAGTAAATCCTGAAGAGATCCATCCTCGCCCTCCCGGCCGTGAATGATTGGCCAGACAACATCAGGATTAAAATCACCCAAAGAATCAAGTAACTCTTTATCAAGCTGCAGGATGCGCAGCAGGTGACCCCGTTGCCGTAATTGCGTTGCCACTCGGTTCGCGGAATGCAATGACACTTCTCGCTCATGAAGTTGACCGCCGGTAATGATGGCAACTTTTAGGTTAGCTTCATTAGTCATTAGCCTTACCTTTCTGTTGAGAAGCAAATAAATTAACTAGCTCTATTTCTCGGTGAACGACGTTTGCTAGTCGGCGCACGCCCTCGCGAATCTGATCTGGAGTTGGATAACAAAACGATAGCCGCATATTCGCATGTCCCTGGTCTGAGGCATAAAATGCCGTGCCAGGGGTATAAGCCACTAGTTCACTAACCGCCCGGGTCAGCATGGCTTTGGAATCCAATCCCTCGGGTAAAGTCAACCAAGTATAGAAGCCGCCTTCTGGAATTGTCCAGGAGCATTCGGGTAAATAATCGTTTAAAGCATTTAGCATTGCGTCCCGGCGACCACGGTACATTTGTCGGTAGGAGTCAATCTGTCCGCGCCAATCGTAGTCCCGCAGGTAAGCATGAATCGCCATCTGCCCCACCATAGAGGGAGATAAAATAGCTGACTCCGACGCTACCACCAGTTTGTCTCTAACTGCCGCGGGAGCATAGGCCCAACCAATTCTAAAACCAGGAGCAAAAATCTTGGAAAAAGAACCTAAATAAACAACCAGGTCAGGAGCAAGTTCCACCAATGGAACCATAGTTTGTCCTTCAAAACCTAGAAGGCCGTAAGGATTATCTTCCAAAATCAGAACCTCGTATTTACGACATAATTCGACCAGTTCTTTACGCCGGGAAATGGACATTGACACCCCGGCAGGATTATGGAAATTGGGGATGGTGTATAGGTATTTTATCCTTTTGCCTTCGGCGCGTGCTTGCTTGACGGTACGGACGAACTCTTCTGGAATCAAACCTTCGTCATCTAGGGGGATATGACGAACATCTGCCTGGTAGGCATTGAAAACGCCCAGCGCCCCTACATAGGAGGGAGATTCCGCTAAAATCACATCTCCAGGCTCAATGAAAAGTTGCGTAACCAGGTCTAATGCCTGTTGGGAGCCAGTGGTAACCACTACATTATCAGGGTTGGCGTGAATACCTTCTTCCGCCATTACTTCGGTAATGGATTCACGTAAGGGTGCCCATCCTTGTCCGCCGCCGTATTGCATCGCTTGTTCGCCATGCTCTAGTACCAACTGTTGAGCGCTGTTAGCTAATTTTGCTAACGGAAGATCGTGAATATTAGGCATCCCACCGGCTAAAGAAACTACCTCGGGACGGGAAACTACCGAGAACAAAGCGCGAATTTCAGATTCACGAAGGTTATGAGCTCGTGCCGCATAGGAATCCTGCCAAAGATCGAGATGGGTTCCTTTTTCCTGCGCGCTCATTTACCGCTCCTTTACTAGATTAATTGTTATTTTCGCATGAAGAATCGATGCATCCAAAGCGAAAGTCACAAAAAACGCAAAAATAAAGCAAAACTAGTTTAAGTTCGCAGCTATTCGGGGTTGCTATCTTTTTGTTCTTGTTTATTTTGGGTACGTAGGTACCAGCTAAGAGTAATAAAGAATGCCACTAAAACCACTAACAGTAAAGGTAAAAGAAAATCCGGGAGGGTGCCGGCCAGGTTAGTGATGCGGCTTTCCAGCGATACCTGCTGGGAGGGATTAAGTAAAGCTTTATTGTTTACACCACCAAACAATAGTAAAAATGCTCCGACTCCTATAAAAACTAAGCCAGAAACTAGTGAACCCCAGGTGGTTTGCCGTCCCAAAAACCGCAGGGGGCGCGGATGAAATAAGCGCTGTTGGCGAGCCGTTAGCGAACCCCAGATCAGGGAAAGTGCGGCCACGGGGGTAAACATGCCTAGGGCATACCAAAACATCAAGATGCCGCCGCGGACACTGGAACCGGTGAGGGTAGCTGCCGATAGGACTGCGCCTAAGATCGGGCCGGTACATCCCGAGCCGGCCAGTCCATAGGAAATTCCAAAAAGAAAAATCCCGGCGATACTAGGACGGGTTGCACCTCCTAATGCCCTAGGTAAAGGGAGTTTAGGAAGAGGGATTGCGAAGACTTGGGCAAGACCTAAAGCTAGAATTACCCCCCCGGCGAGCAAAGTAACTATTCGAGAATGGGCAAGTAGCCAACTCCCGAGGCCTCCGGCCGCAAAGCCCAAGGGAACCAGGGCGATAGTGAGTCCGAAAAGAAACACTAAGATTCGCTGTAGTAGGCGTCCGCGCTCCTCAAAAGCACAGGCGAAAAAAGCGGGGAGCAAAAATGCGCCGCAAGGAGCAAGGAAGGTAACCAGTCCCCCTAAGTAGGCGATAGTGAAGTTTATAGACATTAGCGATTACCAGCAGTTTTAGCTGCGATTTCAATGGCTTGGATAAAACTGTCTGCAGGTAGCGCCCCGGTAATCACATAGTTGTTAATGAAAAATGCGGGAGTACCGTTAAGACCGACTGCACGCGAATGAGAGGTTTCATTTTCAATAGTTGCAGCGGTTTCGGCGGCTTCTAAATCTTGGTTAAAACGAGACAAGTCGCTAACACCACTAGCTTGAGCCACTTGGGTAACCAGTTGTTTATCCCAGGTAATATGACCGCCACCTTCCCCGGCAGCTAGCCTAGTGGCGGCAGCTAAATATTCCCAAAATTTTCCTTGTTTCCCAGCCGCAATCGAGCCAGCAGCTCCCAAATCGGAGCGATATTGTGAAGCGAAAATCGTGAGGTTATTGAATTCGATTCGTAAAGTGCCATCATCAATATACCGTTTGAGCTGCGGAAAAACGTTTGCTTCATACTGGTAACACATGGGACAGGAAAAGTCAGAGAACTGAACCATAGTTACCGGAGCCTTCGGGTCCCCAATTGCTCGGGGATCATCCTTAGCATTGCGATAAAAAGATTTTATTGCCTTTTTTCCCTGTTCATCGGTAAGTACATTTACCCCTTCGGGTAACTGATCATTTTGGCTATTATTCTCGCCCGAGGCTTGGGCGCTTTGAGAAGATGCTGAGTTATTAGTGGTACCGCTAGAGGTGCTTTTAACAGAACCAAGGTAGTAGGCGATGAAAAAAACCAAGACCAGTACCGAGATTGCTAGTAAGACTAGAACCACTATGGCGGCAGGTTTCTTCTTTAACGGCGCCGGATTAACGGAGTCACTCATAAACTTATTTCCTCTCTTTTCTTCTAGCCTAAGGGAGATTAGCTTAATCAAGCTAGTTAGAGCACGTCACGTCGTTGCAAATAACGCATAGCTAACCATCCGATGGGGGCACGCATCCAAAATGTTAGTAGGCGATACAGCAATGCTCCCGACAGGGCGGTTGCGCCGGGTACCCCGGCCACCTGTAAACCGGCAGTTAGAGCAGCCTCAACGGGACCGAGTCCTCCCGGGGTGGGGATTAACGAGCCTAAAGTATTGGAGACTAAGAAAGTAACGGTAATGGTGGCAATCGGTAAATGGTAGCCAAAGGCCGCTACCGCGCAATAAAAAGCAGCAACTTGCAAGCCGGTTTGCGCTAAGCACCCTAAGGCGGTCAGCACCATTCTGCGGGGGCTGGAAGTTATCCAGATCAGGCGCGGCCAAACCTGCTGGAAAGTTGGTTGAATTTTTGCCCAAATCCATTTGCGCACCTGGGGAAGTGCAAACGCTGCCACTAGCAGCGCCACTATTAAAAGGACAGTGGCTAATACGGTCGAGGAAGGTAGACGTACATTCATGGAGGTGCCGGTGAACATAACCATAACTATTAGTAGCACCACAGTGATGACAAATTGGAACAGCTGCATTAAGGAAACGGTAGCGAGGGCGAGAGCTCCGGTCATATTCTTCTTGGTTAGGTACCTAAGGTTAAGGGCTCCTACTCCTACCCCTGCGGGCACAACCAGGGAGGTTACAGAGCCCGCCAATTGCAAAATGAATAGTTCGCCATAGCCTAAACGATTGGGGGTTACTGCTTGCAAGGAAAGCGCCTGGCCACAGCTCATTACAATTGCGAAGAAGGCACCTACGATAATCCACCAAATATTGGCAGCGGAAATAGTGGCATAGATTTCTTTAAAGTTTAGGGACCCTAAGACGATCAGCACTGCGGCAACACCCAGGGAGGTAAAGACTAGGGAGGAGGGGGAGAAGCGGCGTAGTTGGGCGCGGGGAACCGCGATGGGATCATTCTGCGTGCTAGATAGCAGTTCTTGTCGCAGATTAGCTAGGAGCGCGGTTTTCCGTATTTTTTGTCTGGTTGCAGGCGGTAGTGCCAAAGTTTGCAGTACCGGAACCATTGCCTCTATTTGTGAAGCCGGTAGTACAGCCCGCATGGCTGCCACTGCCCGGTTTTTTCCAAAATACAGACTGCTTAAAACTAGTAATTGTACTTGGTCAATTAGAATCGACATTTTGGAGGCAGCCACTTCACCGTCAGACCAGTTAAGCAAATATAGAGCTCCATCTGCGCCTAAACATAAGTTTTCGGCATTGATATTTCGGTGAGCAAGTCCACCTTGATGGGCTTTTAATAGTTGTAACCACGCGCATTTTAACTGGTCATCAGAAATGTCGGAGGCGGTCAAGCTAGTAAGAGGACGCAGGGAAATATCATCTTCGAAAATATTAAGCATGGTACTTCTGCAGTGAGCCAGGCCGTGGTAAGGACGAGTTTTAAGCTGCGCCCGAGTGGTCATGGCTCCCATCAACGCGGTGTATTCTCCGTTTTGTCTTACGGTAGCAGCGGTTGACTTTGAAAAAGAACGTAGCCGCAGGTTAGTCCAAATCCCCGTTATCCAGGTAGAAAGGCGAGAGTCCCCATCGGTTGCGATCATGCGATAGCGGCGGTTATCTGAGGAAATTACGCTATAGACTCTTTCGCCAGCTATTTCAGTTTCTTTGAATGTCTTTAGGTCACTTCCGGCAAATGTAGATAATTCCAAAACTGGGTCTGTGCGTAATTTTTTCCGTTTCATCTCCCCTACTGGTGCTAGGGAACCGCTTTCGGTAGTGAAGCTAACTTCTTCTACTGAGAGTAAATCACCTTCCACGGGGGGATCGAGCCGCAAAATCATGCTGGGCGTTATTCCCACTTGGATAAGGGCACGTATCAAAGCGGGTCCTGTGGGCCGATGATTGCGAACCCCCCATAGATATCGCCCTAAACAACCGGTTAATGTCCCCAAAAACACGGTAATTAATGCAGAAGGTAAGGTCATACGACCTTGCAGAACCGCGAGAACTAGAATTGACCAAGTTATAACCCACAGTACCCGCAGTAACTGATCTCTTCGGCGTTCACCAGCCATGGTCATCATGGCCACAACCGCAGTAAAAGGGATAGAAATAGCCACGATAGGTCCACCTACGGTCCACACTTTTAAAGCATTTGAAAATACGTAAGGTAGGGCCGAGATTAACGTCGATGCCCCCAGTGCTACGATTCCCGCGATTACAGCAGTGAAAGTCGCTTGAAAGGTGCGAACCCATTGCCTGCGCAGCGCCAACATGAATAGCAGTGCAATCGGTGCGGTTAAAATAAACAAGTTCTGTAACATCGACAGTGGCAGTAACAGAATCTGGGCCAAAGTGGTGTTTATAAATACTTTAGTTAGATCCTGGGCAACTGCCTGGGTTGTGGCATGAGCGTAAATCGCCATGAGCACGATTAACACAATGGCTGCTAGGTAGAACCCAGCACGAACTAAATCATCTATTCTTCGTAAGCGGGTATTTTTGACGTCAACAATTTCGGTGAGGTGCTGATCTAGCTGGGTGCTAGCAATATCTCCCGAAACACTCATGTTTTGATTCTATGTGCTTATCAGGGTTTATACCTAGATGTGAACTTGCGCCCAGCCTGTCTTGCTTCTTATCCGACTGCAAGCTTCCTCGTCTAGGATTGGGGGAGATGATGATTTATTTTCAGGAGGACGAATGTTTGCGTCTGTAGTGGCAACGGGAGCTTTAGACTATCTCACTGATCCGAATCTTCTGCTCAACACCTTGCTCTCACAACTTGGGGGCTGGATGGTGGCCGCAGTCGCTTTAATCGTATTCATTGAGTCAGGGGTGTTATTCCCGGTTCTTCCGGGTGACTCGATGATTTTTGCCCTCGGGATTTTACATAACCGGATACCGGGAGTACCGGAATGGCTAACTTTCCTAGTATTATTTGTGGCTGCTATCTGCGGAAATATGGTAGGTTACTGGTTAGGACGCAAATTTGGGCGGCGTTTATTCAAAGCGGATGCGCGGTATTTGTCAACTGAAAATATGCATAAGTCCGAGGATTTTTTCCGCCGTTACGGTGGGGTAGCGTTAGTGCTTGCTCGCTTTGTCCCCTTCGTACGGACTTTCGTGCCGATCATTGCGGGAATTGGCAAACAAAATTACCGTACCTTTTTAATCTGGAATATGGTGGGTGCTGCTCTCTGGATCGGCGCGTTTATGCTGGCAGGAGTACTGTTAGGAGATATCCCGCTGGTAGCGAATAACGTAGAAATAATCGCGATAGCGATTGTAGTAATCTCCGTGCTGCCGATGGTGATTAGCTACTTTAAAGCGCGGGCCAGAAAGCAGAATTCCGCCAAATAGGCTACCTTAAAGTACTGACTGTTGAGGGCAGTTACTTGTCGCGTTTAATGGCTACTACTTGGTAGCCGGCCTCTTTAATGGTCTCCCGGATAACTTGGTCAGCGATCTCGTAGTCGGTAAGGATAGTGACTTGGCTAGGTTCATCAGTGCGAAGCAAGACAGAAACCCGTTTCACATTTTTTAAAGTCTCAAGAGCTTCGGTGATATGTTCTACGCACTTTTGGCAAGTCATCCCGGTGACGGAAATATCTATAGTGCGATCATTAGCTTTCTGCTGGGGGCGTTTCTTTGAAAAAAACCGCATGCTATCTCCTCATGGTTACATGTCTTACTTATCTTAAAGTCTAATCTGTTGCGGCAGGTTTGCAATGCGTGGACTTAAAGCGAAGCGTATATAGCAAGACGGGGCAGGAGATTGAGGGAATCTCCTGCCCCGTACCTGACCGATCTAGAAACCGTTAAGTCCAGTTCCCAGTGGACTTACCCGTTCATTAACGACCTGGTCAGGGCAATGGCGCCTCCGGCGCCGATTAACCCAAGGACTGCAATCGCGGCGATGGTACCGAGTCCGCCCATGCGGTCAACCACACTGGGGTTCGCGCTGGCAGCTCTAGCCGCGGCAGGCGCAGACGGCGCCGCCTTGGGTTGTTCTACTCCTTGAACTTGACTGGCGGTCCCATTGCCAGTTGCCTCCTGCGTGTTGCCGGACCCTTCCTGAGCCGGCGCAACGGAGTTGTTCGAGGTAGTAGAAGGATTATTACTTGCGTTATTGGAGGAAGCACTAGGAGCTTCCCGGTAGCGAATCGGACCGGGAATCGTCACCGTGCGGGTATTTTCCCGAGTCTGAATGACAGTGCGTACCGGAGCGGGCTGCGGCGCAGCCTGCCGGGCTGCCTGCTGATTAGCAGCAGGGGCAGGCGTACGAGCCGAGGTGTTCTTATCAACAGTGCCCGCAGAATTGTTCTTTCCTGAAGGATCAAGGGAAGGTGCTGGGCGGTCTACCGTCGGAGCATCCGGAACCTCGGGAACGTCCGGATGAGCCGGTTCGGTTTCCGGATCAGTTTCCGGCTGAGGAGCAGGACGGGAATCCAGTACTTTGTAGTCAGCTACATCTGGGGCCCGGAACTGATGCAAAGTTAGCAGCGGATTCCAATCTTGCTTTACCGCCTGCGGGTTCACTAAAAACTTCTTGATTTCTAGGTACTTGTCAAACTTATTGTTTTCCAGCACGGTACTGAAGTCATATTCGCAACCGGTGCTAATCTTTAGGGCTCCGTAGATCTCGTCCTCTAGCTGAACAAATACCCAGGGGTGTAGTTGTTTTACCGAGCTCTTGAAATCATAGGTGCCAGCGAGTCCCAGGCCGGTGTTTCCTACCGATCCCTGTAGAACCCGGGAGCTTTCCGGAGCCTCGGAATCAAAGCTGTATACATAGCCGCCAGAGTTGGGATTTTCGTAGCTATCACGACTAGCAAAGGGGCTCTGATCAGAGTCAGAGACGGCTAGGAACCAATCTTTGCCTGCTGGAAGTTTGCTGATACGCACATTTTCATAGCCCAGTTGATCAGAGCCAATGCATCCGGTTAAGAACTTGGGAGTATTCGCGACCGAAGTGGAGACCACCAGGTTACCAGCTGGCGATTGGTCTTGCAGGTTACCTGCTGCTGCGACCGCTAAGAGACCGGCAGGAATCAATGCCGTTGCGCAAACCCCGGAAACTAGGGTCTTGGCGAAGTTCTTAAGTCTCATTATTCAATCCCTCATCTAGTGCGGAGCCGTTTGGGAACGCTCCTATCATCTGGTACCACAATTAATCTTACCACTCGGTCACTAAATAGCTAGCTGAAAACTATCTAATACAGATGAACTACATCACATAAGGTAGTGACCTCTATAAATAGTGAGATTCTGGGGGAAGGAACTCTTAAAAATACCTCGTAAAGCCCCTGTTTTCAATACTTACCAGTTGGTAAGTATTAGTTTTTTAACAGCTCTCCGGTAGCAAGTTCATGAGAATAACCAATATAGGTTTGCGGGGTCAGTGCCAATAAACGGGTCTGTGCATCCTCAGAAAGTCCCAACGAAAGTACGAACTGTTTCATTGTTGCTTCATTAACTTCGCTATCTCGAGTCAGTTCTTTCAATCGTTCATAGGGATTATCCATACCAGGAGTTCCTGCCAGTCCCTCTACCCGCATCACCTGCTGGATTGCCTCACCCAGCACCTCCCAGTTTCGGTCGAGATCACTAGCCATCACCTTACCTGCAACGTCCAGTCCCCGCAGGCCTCCTTGAAGATTGGAGAGAGCAAGTAGAGAGTGCCCCATTGCCACCCCTATATTGCGTTGGGTGGAAGAATCCGTTAAATCGCGTTGCAAACGGGAAGTAACTAAGGTTTGGGCCAAAGTTTCTAGCAATGCACAAGAAATCTCTAGATTGGCTTCCGCATTTTCAAAGCGAATCGGATTCACCTTATGTGGCATGGTGGAAGAACCAGTCGAGCCTTGCGCAGCCAAGTTCTGATGGAAATAGCCCATTGAAATGTAACTCCAACAGTCGGTGGCCAGGTTATGCATGATCCTATTGGCACGCGACAGGTCGCTATAGAGCTCACTTTGCCAGTCATGAGACTCGATCTGGGTGGTTAGCGGATTCCAAGAAAGTCCAAGATGCTCCACAAAGGATTTAGCAAGTTGCGGCCAGTTAACACCGGGAACTGCCACTTTATGTGCCGCCCAAGTGCCAGTAGCGCCATTGATTTTGCCCAGGTAATCTGTTTTTTCAATCCGGGAAATTTGGCGGCG
>CAMYAU010000021.1 GCA_947253735.1 uncultured Varibaculum sp.
GAGTCAAAGCGACCCGCGGAAACCAGCGCCAAGACTGCCGCCCCTCGTGCGCCCGCTTCCGGAGTGTCTTGTCTCAAAACCCGCTTACCGGTGGTGTTAGATAAAATCTCACATACCAAATCCGAACGGAAACCCCCACCAGAAACAATCAGATCACCATCGATCTCCAAAGCTTCAACACATTCTGCCAAAGTGAAGGACACTCCCTCGTAAACAGAACGCAGTATGTCCCGCTTCTTGGTTGTCAGCGAAAGTCCCTGCCAGGAAGCTGAGGCGTTAACATCAGCGAAGGGTGCGCGCTCCCCTCCTGGCGAGGCATAAGGTAGATAAATAACCCCATCGGATCCAGCTGGAGCACGTCTAGCCCGAGATTCAATTTCTTTCCAATCGACTTCGTCGAGACGTAGCACCATGCGGATCCAGTCCAGATTCGGGGTCCCGGTCATCGGCGCCATGAATTCCAAAACCTGTTTATCATTTCCGGTAGCTAGCACCATCGACAACTCAGAGTGACGATCTTTTCCACTGGGAAGCAAAGTACCCACAAAACCGGTGGTACCGAGAATCAAATAACTATCGCCATTATTAATAGCTCCCAGGCCCATGGCGGTGACCGCCACGTCGATCATCCCTACCCCTACCGGGGTACCTGCAGGGATTCCTATTTCTTTGGCTGCCTGTGCACTCAGTGGCGAGGCTGGGCCAGCAGGATGGCGGATCTCCGGCAAGAGGGATAAAGCATCCTCGATACCTAGATCTTTGGCTAGCTGCTTATCAAAACCGTCACCGGTGAAAATATTGAAAAACGATCGGGAAGCTTCCGTATGATCGGTCAGGCGTTCTCCGGTTAGTTTGAAACGGATCCAGTCCTTACAGTTCAAGTGGGTACTGGCTTTCGCTATTACTTCTGGCTCAGTTTCCCTCAGTTCATCGTAGAGAACCGGGAAGAGTCCCCCGAAAACCGTTGTTCCGGTTACCTCTAGAATCTTTTGAGCTCGACCATCTGCTTTCCATTTTTCAACCCGGTCAACTGCGCGACCATCTAGCCAGTTAGCTGCCGGACGTACCGGGTTTCCTTCCTCATCAATTAACCAAATCCCGTCGCCCTGACCCGTCAGACCAATGGCCACCACCTGATCATCCTTGGTTTGCTGCGCCACTTCGCGCAAACAGGTAGCGACCGCATCCCAAATTTGGTTCATATCTTGTTCAGCTTGGCCGTTTGCGCCATATTGTACCGGTACCGACTCGTGATGAAGAGCCTTGATTTTGCCGGTAAGGTCGAATGCTACTGCTTTAACTGCAGTAGTGCCCCCATCAACACCAATGACAATTTCTGACATAGAAATCTCCTTTGTTTTCACAGTTCGTTGTGCCCCATTGCCTCCAACTGTGATAATATTTATCATATTTTCATATAATTTTGCAAGCAATATGAAAATATTTTCGTTAGACATCCTCTCGACAATTTCGCAAAATAACTTAAGACCAGGTTTTTTCAGGATTAGGAAGTGAGAACAATGTCCCCCTCTGAAAAACTTAAACCTAATCAGCGCCGCCAAAAGCTGCTAAAAATAGTTACTGATCAGGGAAAAATCAACATTACAGACGCCGCGAAACAACTAGCAGTATCACCTGTAACCGTCTATCGCGATGTACAAGCTTTAGAAGAAATGCGCACTGTGCTACGCAGCAATGGGCAGTTACGCCCCTACCCTACCTCCACTTCGGAAATGCCCCCAGAACTACGCTCAGCGCAATCAGTGGCCGAAAAACAGGCTATTTGTCGAGAAGCCTCTAAGCTGATAAAACCAGGAGATGCGGTACTCCTAGACGATTCTTCTACAGCCCTACCGATAGTAGAAATGTTGGATCAAGTGGTTCCCCTGGCTATTATCAGCAACTCGTTAACTGTATTTGAAAAAGTAAAAGATTTAGAGGGAGTGCAAGAAATACTGATCGGCGGAAGATACGTTAACTGGGCAAATGCTTTCTATGGCTCCCTGGCAACCGATATATTAAAACATTTAAAAGCCGACATCTGTTTCACTTCGGACGCAGCCATCAGTGTGCGAGCCACATATAACCCCATCGACTATGTAGTCGATTTCAAACGAGCCATGTTCGCGGCGGCTAAAATAAAAGTTTTACTTGCCGATCATCAAAAATTTTCCCGCAGCGCCTTTCAAGTGACCACTGAGATAGACAAATTCGACTACATTGTTGTCGACCAGAAAGTAACCCCCAAGCAACGAGCCGAGCTAGCAGAAAGCGGAGTTACCGTGCTAGTTGCTGAATCGTAACTTTCCCCACAAACCTGCCGGAATAATTCCCAGTCTCTGCAGGTACCTCCAACACCAAAGCATCGCGCTCTGCAGCTATTCACCTGCTCTTATTGGCAGCTACCGCCACCAAGATACAGGTCAGAATTTTATAGAAGAAGAAAATTTGCTCAACTACAGAAAGCAATCTTAGGTAGAATGAAAGGTAACTCATCATTATTGGTTGAGCCTGACCAATATCCCTCCTAATCTTGAGGTCTACTATGCGGAACCGCAACATAACTGCACGTGTATTTGCCGAGGCAGTGGCGCTGATCCTCACTGCCGCCTTGGCAATTGCCTGGATGGCAGCTCCGGAAAAGATAAATTCCACCTCTGCGCGGGCAGCTGACCGCACGGTAGTGGAATGCGGCAGCGACTGTGAGGAGGCAACGCTGCGGCAGTTAATCATGGATGCCGGCACCACACCGACTCGTATCGTTGTGAGCGGGGTGGTCAATACCTTGATAACTTCTACGGTGGTCATCCCTACCGGCGCCGACATTGAGCTGGTCAATGGCCTAACCAATTCGCCAGCGTTCCCTGCTGAAGGCGGCCTTACCCGCGAGGATGGCTTCACTGGAGTCATGGTGCAGGTCAATAAGGGTGCTTCCTTGACCTTAGGCAACAACGAGAAGGGCGGAAAGTTTTATCTGCGAAGCCGCGGAAAGTGGGTTTCCGGCGGTGGAAAACTGATTTATAACGAAGGTTCACTGACCATCAACGGCGGCACCTATGAGGGAGTCCGCAATGCCAGTGGTGCTTGTCAAGGAGCCATCACCGTCAAAGGGAAAGAGGCGAAGTTCATCCTCAACGGTGGAAAAGTCACCGACAATAAGCGTGAGCTTGACAATCCCGGTGCAGTACAGTCGGGGGCGGCAAATATCGCGGTAACTGAAGGCGCCCAATTTGTCATGAATGGCGGCGAAGTAAGTTACGGGGAAACCGGATATCGGCATGGCTCCTACGGCGAGGTAGGTGGGATTGGCGTTTACAAGGGTGGCTCGGTCACCATTAACGATGGGGAAATCTTCCATAATAAAGGCTGGACCGGAGGCCTGTTGGGATACGAATTCAACACGGATAAAGACTCGGCTACCAACCTGCAAAGGGCTCTGGCATCCCGTAACTACATCACGATTAACGGCGGAAAAATCCATAACAATGATGCCTATTTCTCCGGAGGCGGCGCCTTCGCTTGGGGCAATACTGTTATCACTATGAACGGCGGAACGATTGATTCCAACTTAACCACTGGAAACGGGGGCGGGATCGGTACCCTAGACCTCTATGTATGGGGCGCAGACGGCACTTTCCAGGAAGTTCCCGGGTTAGGTAAAGAGTGGGGACTAACCAAGGAAGAGTGGGGCAAAGTCTCCCCCGCTTCCTTTATTTTCAATGGCGGCACCATCTCGAATAATGAAGCCCTGCGTACCGGCGGCGGAGTTAACGTAGTTTCTAATCAAGTTGAGATTAATGCCGGAAAAATTTTGAATAACAAATCCCATCAAATGGGGGGAGGCATTTACGTTGCTACGGTCTCCTATAACCTGCATCTAAGAGACGCGTTGGTAACCCAAAATAAGGCAACCTCCGATAAGGGAGCTGCTGGAGGTGGCATTTGGTCCTGCCCCACCGGCTCGATCGAGTTGCGCATCCACAACGGGGGCGCGGTCTTTGACAATACTGCCGACACCCTGGGCAACGATCTTGCCCATATCAATCTGGGCTCTACCGGTGCGGCTCCCATCTGGGTATCTGACTATATGCTCGGGGGAGGCCGGGTTGATTACTACTTCGACCAAAAAGATGCGCGTTTTGACCCGGCATCCCTGAACAAGCCAGAAAAAGAACGTCCCAAACGCTTGCCCCTTAAATACATGAGCATTCAGAATGAGGGATTCCATGCCGTGCCCATTAACGATGCCGCTAAGGCCAATGCCAAAGCGGCGGCAAAACTGCTGGTGCAAGGAAATACCGCTCAACTCGGGGGCGGCATTGGTACCAATGGTGGGGTAATTTTCGGTGATTGGGGATATGCCCAGGCAACCGTTGAGAAAGCTTGGCTCTATGACCAAGACGCAAAACCTGCTGGTGAAGATACCTCTGCAGGCGATACCGGGCAGGAAACGAATGAAGCTCCCGAACTACCGGCTCGCGCCAGCGATATCCCGGTCAAAGAACTAAAGATGCGGTTTATTCGCAGTACCGACAAGGATTTCACCCAGGCGGAAAAGATTGGCCAGGCTGAAAAAGTTGCCGACTTCAAGCTCACTCCCTCAAATAATCCCGAGGAAAACTGGCGGAAGACCTTTAACGACCTGCCGATTAAGGATGAAAGTGGGAACTTCTACTACTACGGTGTCCAGGAGCTAAACGCAAAGGGCAAAGTGATTAAAACCTTGCAGTTAAAACCCTGGCAGGTAGTTGAACAAGAAGACGGCAAAATGCCGCAGCGGCCAGCTTTGGATCGCTCTAAGCAGCTGCCCGAAACCTGGCTAGTAGCCACGGTTGTTAACCCAGTTCCTACCCCGGTAGACATTACGGTTAATAAACGCTGGCTATGGCAGGATTCCGAAAAACCAGTGCCAGACGCTAAAACCCCTGACAAAGTCAGTTTTGAACTGCTGCAAGCTACCGATGCCAAGTTTAGCGATGCCAAAATGGTCAAGAAGTTTGACGTCACCAAGGCCGAGGAATGGACTAAGACCCTTAAGGGACTGCCGTTTAGCAACCCCGCCAAGCAGCGCTACTACTATGGGGTGCGCGAAATCGGCGGCGACGGCACTATCAAGGCAGTTCCGCTAGCAAAGTATGAGAGCGAAACTGGAAAAATAAAAACCGATAAGGACGGGGTAATCCGGCGGGAAGTAACGGTAGTAAATAAGCTATCTACTACCCCGCCGCCTCCTACTCCCAAGGAACAAATTACTAAGACCGGCACCCCCGCCGGTTGGCTAGCCCTATTAGCGACAGTGATAGTTGGCTCTGGTCTACTAATCCAGCGGGCGCGGCAAAAGTAGCATTGCTAAATAGATAGCCCAGGGGGTTAACGCTAGCGCATTGCCCCTCCCCGCCACTTCGCCCCGGGCTTTGCCAAATCCGCAATCAAGCTGCCCTAAGGGGAGCTAATCCCCTATTTCGGTTGAGTGTAACTCTCCAGCTAGCGAGTTGAAAAGTACAGCAAGTTCCTAATAAAAGAGTTTTGCCACCTCGTCAACCACGGCGGTTGCTGCTCCGAAAGAACTGGCCTGCGCAGCAATCGCGATCGGAGTTTCCTTGCCTTCCGACTGGAACCAACCGATTTGCCGAGCAGTGTAACCACCACTCCGAGCCGGTCCCCAGCCTCCTTTGACCGCGGAATTCGGTAGGCGCCCTATCCCCCAGCGTTGATTACTATAAGCCGCATACATCTGGGATTTGATCTGCGCCGCCCCCGGCAGCGAGTTAAAGTTTTGCAGAAATTGCAACTGATCAGTAGTACTCCATTGGGTTTGTCCAAAAATAGTGAATCCGCTACGTAAACGGGTACTAGGAACCGTGGTGTGGTTATCTCCCGCCTGCCGTAAAATCCCGGTGACTGCCTGAGCCCGTTGGGAGTCCGACGATCCCAACCCTTGCCATAAAGCCTCGGCAGCCGCGTTATCAGAAGCCCTGATGGCCGCGCTAATGTTCCCACTGTTACCAGCAGCTTTCCCCTGTGCATAGATTGCCATCGCCACTGGTACTTTTGAAGTAGACCAAGCCGGTAAATCTTGCAGGCTACCCGTTGTTTGGATGCGTCCCCCCTCCAGCCATGACACTTGAACTTGTACTCCCTGGCTTTGCTCAATCCGTAAAATCTGAGCCGCGATTTTTTCTTTTGCTTTACCAGTAGTATTCGCGGTAGCGCTAGTGGCAGGGTCAGGAGATGCAGACATCCTAAGGGTGCTGTTAGTCCGAGAGGACGCAGACGAAGAGGGTGGTAAGGAACTAGCCGGGGAAACCATTTGAATATAGGCGCGCACCGAAACCACCAAAGCTAGAACTAGTGCTGCCGCCGCTACAACAGTTACAGCTGTTGCGACAGCGATCTTCAGCGAGCGCCAGCGCTGGGGATAATCCTGTTCAAACATAAGAGGCTACTAGGCTCGGAAATCAACTACGAGTATAAACGTGGACATATTTTCCTCCGATACATAACACCCAGGAATCTCCACTAGAGTCAGCACCCACCCCAGATATCTCCCTGCCACGCATTGAGTATCAGCGACACCGTAGGAAACGATTTAGGGGAAGTATCAGGCATTATGTATCCTTTTCAGCGAAACGGAGAATTCGCATAAAGTGTAGCAAAGGTTGCGTAAGCCCGGATAAAATATGTTAGTTTTTCATACTCGTTAGCAGAGTACCTGAATGTGGTAATTACCCCAGGATCTCAGTTAACGCCGCAAGTAAGTGCCAAATGACGAGTTTTGTGACAACCTAGAAGCATGGAGATTTGGCCAGGAAAACCGTATCCGCTCGGCGCCACCTATGATGGAGCCGGAGTAAATTTTGCGGTATTTAGCGAGGTCGCTACCAAAGTTTATCTTTGCTTAATAGCAGAGGACCGCAGTGAAGAACGCATAGAACTGCGCGAAGTGGACCATCACGTGTGGCATTGCTATATTCCGGGGCTACGAGATGAACAGCGCTACGGATTCCGGGTAGAAGGCCCCTATGACCCAGCGCAGGGACACCGTTGTGATATCAATAAGTTTTTGCTCGATCCCTACGCTAAAGCCACCGATGGCACCGTGGGAGCCAAGCAGTCGCTATATTCCTACGACTGGAACGATCCCAGCCAAGCTAACCATGACGACTCCCTTCCTGATATGGCGGTTTCGGTGGTAACTACGCCCTATTTCGATTGGGGAAATGACCGCCCACCCGGACACGACCTCCATAAACTCGTTATTTACGAGGCGCATGTAAAAGGCTTTACCGAATTAAATAAACAGATCCCAGAAAAAGAACGCGGCACCTATGCGGGGATCGCGAACCCGGTAACTATCGAATACTTGAAGGATTTAGGAGTGAACGCCCTCGAATTGATGCCCGTGCATCAATTCGTTAACGACTCCACCCTGCAAGAGCGCGGCCTATCCAACTACTGGGGATATAACACCATCGGATTTTTCGCTCCCCACGCCGAGTACCGTTCTCAAAACGTGGTCGATGGGCAGGTTCAAGACTTCAAGCAAATGGTGAAAAACCTGCACCAGGCGGGGATTGAAGTAATCCTGGACGTGGTCTATAACCACACTGCTGAAGGCAACCATATGGGGCCCACCCTCTCCTTCAAAGGGCTAGACAACGCCTCCTACTACCGTTTAGTGGAGGACGACAAAGAACACTATTTCGACACCACCGGAACCGGAAATTCCCTGCTGATGCGGTCCCCAGCGGTACTGCAACTGATTATGGATTCCCTGCGTTATTGGGCAATCGAGATGCACGTAGATGGTTTCCGTTTCGACCTAGCCTCCACCTTGGCGCGTGAGCTGCATGATGTAGACAAACTTTCGGCATTTTTCGATATCATCCACCAAGATCCAGTACTTTCACAGCTGAAACTCATCGCCGAGCCCTGGGACGTGGGTGATGGTGGCTACCAGGTAGGGGGTTTCCCCTCTATGTGGAGCGAATGGAACGGCAAATACCGCGACACGGTCCGCGATTTTTGGCGTGGAAACTACGCTACCTTGCCCGAGTTCGCCTCTCGCTTCTGCGGCAGCGCTGATTTGTATGAACAAAGTGGGCGCCGCCCTAATGCTTCTATCAACTTTGTAACCGCCCACGATGGTTTCACCATGCACGACCTAGTTTCCTATAACGAGAAGCATAACGAGGCCAACGGCGAGGGAGGGGGCGATGGAGAATCCCATAACCGCTCCTGGAACTGCGGGGTGGAAGGCCCCACCGACGATCCGCAAATCCATAAACTACGGGCGCGTCAACACCGGAATTTCCTCACTACCCTGTTCCTCTCCCAAGGGGTACCAATGCTGCTCATGGGAGACGAAGTAGCCCGTACCCAAAAGGGAAACAACAATACCTACTGCCAAGATAATGAACTTTCCTGGATGGATTGGTCATTCGAAGCTGCCGACGAGGACGACTACCGGATCAAACTTCTGGAGTTTACTAAACACCTGATCAAGTTCCGTAATGAGCATCCAGTATTCCATCGCCGCCGTTTCTTTGCCGGGGCTCCCTCCCGCGGCGGGCAATCAGAGTTAGGTGAGATCGACTGGTTTGCTCCCGATGGACAAAAAATGACTGAGGAAGCTTGGAATAACGAAGAAGCACGCTCCCTAATGATTTTCCTAAACGGGGAGGCAATTCGCGAACCTGATTCTCGCGGGCAACGCATTGTGGATGATTCCTTCCTGTTACTCTTTAACGCCGACCCGGAGTCTTGCACTTTCCAGGTTCCTGAAGGACACGGCGAAGGTTGGAAAATCGCGATTTCTACGATGGAAGAAGTACCGGGTAAGGAAATCGAAAATGAAACTGAATATAGCGCCGGCGACCGCCTCGAGCTGCTAGATCGTTCGGTAGTGGTACTAATCCGCGAAGTGGCGGAGGAATAAACTAAGGAGATCCCCCATGAACAGCCAATACTCCCACATGCCGGCTATTGGTAAGCATACGCCGATCAGCACTTATCGCCTGCAGCTAAGCTCTGAGTTCACTTTCGAAGATGCTCAAAAGCACCTGGGATATTGGCGAGATCTGGGGATAACCGATTTGTTTCTTTCTCCGATCCTGCAAGCGGTTCCCGGCTCTATGCACGGATACGACGTAGTTGACCATAAACATATTTCTAAAGAGCTCGGGGGACGCGAACAATTTGAAAAACTAGCCACTGCCGCGCACCAGGAAGGCTTCGGAATTGTAGTTGACCTGGTACCTAACCATATGGCGGTGCCAACCCCGGTATGGATCAACCGTCCGATGTGGTCAGTATTAAAGAGGGGGAAAGAATCCCCCTACGCGCACTGGTTTGACATCGACATCGACCAGCCAATTCTGATGCCCATACTCGGCCGGAGGGTCGGGCAAGTTTTAGCTGATCAAGAGCTCAAGCTAGAACAAATGATAATCCCTACCGAGCCCGAACGCGGAAAGCAATGGATTCTTCGCTATTATGACCATTATTTCCCGGTAGCAGCAGGAACCGAAGCCTTACCTTTGGAAGTCTTGGTAGAGAGGCAACACTACCGCTTAGCGCATTGGAAAGTAGCTGATGAAGAGCTTAACTATCGTCGATTCTTCGATGTCGATACCCTGGCGGCCTTGCGGGTAGAAGAACGCGATGTTTTTGACTCCACCCATGCCCTGCTGCTGGAGCTATTCGACCAAGGATATATTGACGCATTTCGGGTTGATCACCCTGACGGCTTGGCTGACCCGGGCGGGTATTTTCGTTGGTTATCTGAGGCGACTGGGGGCGCTTGGATTGCGGGAGAGAAGATTCTCGAGGACGCTGAAAGACTTCCCAGCGACTGGCCGATAGCTGGCACTACCGGTTATGACACTTCCTGGCGGCTAAACGCCCTGCAGGTAGACCCGCGAGCGTCCTTACCGCTGGGAACCTTGATGCAAACTTTGACCGCAGATTCCCCCTCTTCCTATACGCAAATGCAACGCGAAGCCAAGGCGCAAATAATTGATACTTCCTTAGCAGCGGAAGTACGACGCATCGGGCAGCTGGTATGGAAAATTTGTCAAAATGATTTCCGGCTGCGTGACTACACTTTCCGTTACTTAGTTGATTGCTTGCGGGAACTGATTATCGAAATGCCCTGCTACCGCGCCTATGTAACTGCCGGGCAACCTGCCAGCGCCCTATCTCGAGAAATCGTAGAGGCAGCCGCCCAGCGCGCCCTACGCCACTTGGAAACGGAGCACTCAGACACCATGGCAGTGGTTATTGCCCTGGTGCTCGGGGATGAAATCGGATCTGCCGCATTACAAGAAAGCGATCTGGATCGAAAAGAGTTTCTGGTACGCTTCCAGCAGGTTTGTGGGGCAGTGATGGCTAAAGGGGTAGAAGATACTACGTTCTACCGTTGGACCCACCTGCTGTGCCTAAATGAAGTGGGCTCTAACCCGCAAGCTTTTGGGATTTCCAGCGATAGTCTGCATTTGTTTGCGCGCGATATTCAAGCTAACTGGCCCGCTACCATGACCACCAACTCTACGCATGACACCAAGCGCTGCGAGGATGTAAGGATGCGGCTGGCGATACTCAGCCAATACCCCACACTTTGGGCAGAAATAGTTTCTAACCTGCGTGATGTTACCCAGCCATACCGTCCCAATGACCTAGATGGCCGCAGTGAAAATCTGCTGTGGCAGACTCTTATCGGCACCTGGGATGATAAAGGACCGATATCTCCTTCCCGATTGCGCAAGTATCTAGTAAAGGCAATCAGGGAACAAAAAACCTGGACTACCTGGACGGCTCCCGCTGAAAGTCGGGAAAATGAACTGCTAGATTATGCAGAAAGGATCCTGTCTGATCCGCAGGTAGCCGAGATTGTTTCCCGCTGGCAAAGAGAAACCGGCTTGGCTACCCGCTATACCATTTTGGCGAATAAAGCTCTGCAACTAACTATGCCCGGGGTAGCAGATGTTTATCAAGGCTCAGAAATCACGCAAACTTCCCTAGTAGACCCGGACAACCGTCGTCCGGTAGATTTTAGCGGGCTAGCGCAGACACTTTCTCGTCTCGACCAGGAGGGTCTTGACCATACCACTAGCGAGAAAATAGATGATTTGAAGCTTAACTTAACGGCAGCGATTTTAAGGCTGCGGCGTCGGCGCCCCGAATGTTTCGTTTCTGCTTCCGCCACCTATGAAGCGCTCGCATTGTCGACTGGTTATGCAGTAGCTTTTGCGCGAGGAACCGAAAAAGAAGGACCGCAAGTTATAACTCTTGCCCGGCGTCTGGCTGGGGTACTCTCTCGCTATCAAGGAGATTTCCGCCCCGAGCATACCGTAGTTTTACCAGCAGGGTCTTGGAAAGATATTTGTTCCAATGAGGTTTTCCCTGGGGGAATACAAAGTTTAGAAGATCTGCTATTTAAACGAGGCGCACGGATACTGGAGCGGGTGGATTAAATGGATTTTGACCCTTCTGATTTGGATTTTGAAGGCTTGCCCCCCTGGGAGCTCAGTGCGGGCTGCGAGCGGGTACCGCTATGGGCACCAGATAAAGAACAAATTAATCTATTGGTGGGCTCACCTGATAAACCACGAAAAATTCCGATGGTCCAGTATGGACAGTGGTGGCTAGCTCCCCGTCCATTACCCAACGGCACCGAATATGCTTTTGAGGTAGAGGGAAGTGGCCCCTTTCCTGACCCCAGAGCACGCACGTATGTTCCCGATAGCGAACTTTGGGTCAAGACAGCTGATATTTCCGCTATTAAACATACTTCTAGCTGGAACCCCCCTGGAAAGCTTTTGGGTAAGGTCTGGTACGAACTACATATTGGAACATTTACCGCCCAAGGAACCCTGCGGGCAGCCATAGAGAAACTCCCCTATCTTGCTGATTTGGGAGTGGAGGTCATCGAATTAATGCCCACCGCGGTTTTTCCTGGCCAACACGGTTGGGGTTACGACGGGGTGGGTTTATACGCCCTCTTTAATCCCTACGGTACCCCGGAAGATTTGGTGGCGTTTATTGATGAGGCGCACAAACTTGAAATCGCAGTAGCCCAGGATTTAGTGCTGAACCATTTGGGCTCTTCTGGAAACTATTTAAGTCAATTTGCTCCTTATTTTTCCGGTCGCCACAAAACTCCCTGGGGCGATGGCTATAACTTAGATGGACCTGATAGCGGCCCAGTGCGAGATTTCTTGATTGGGGCAGCCCTAGCTTTACTAGCTGACTACGGATTCGATGGCCTGCGCTTAGATGCTGTGCATGAAATCCAAGATGATTCTGAGCTGCATCTTTTAGCGGAACTTTCCCAAGAAGTTCAAAACCTGTCGGAAGAGTTAGGCCGGCCGCTAACTCTAGTTGCCGAATCAGACCTTAACGATGCCCGCATGGTTACCGCGGTTGATGAGGGCGGCTACGGGATGGATGGGCAATGGAATGATGATATCCATCATGGTATTCACGTAGCTTTTACAGGTGAAACTCAAGGCTATTACGAGGATTTCGCCGATCCCGAAGCGCTAAACAAAATATATTCGCAGGTGTTTTACCATAACGGCACCTTCTCGAGTTTCCGGGGGAAAAATTGGGGGGCTCCAGTTCCCACAGACATGGAGCGTAATCGTTTCTTTGCTTTTGCCTCCAACCATGACCAGGTAGGTAACCGAGCTTTGGGGGATCGCCCTAGCGAGAAGCTTTCTCCCGGACTTCTGGCTGGTCAAGCAGCTTTAATTTTAGCGTCTCCGTTTACGCCGATGCTTTTCCAGGGAGAAGAATGGGGAAGTAAATCCCGTTTCCAGTTTTTTACCGACTATGCAGATGAAAGTATTGGCAAAGCGGTAGATGAGGGACGCAAACGCGAGTTTGCCTCCCATGATTGGGAAAAAATCTACGGAGGAGAGGTAGAGGTTCCCTCCCCTCAGGCGTTATCCACTTTCCTTAACTCTAAGCTGCTATGGCAGGAACTTTCTGAGGTCGAGCATAAAAAAATACTGTCCTGGTATCGTCACCTAATCGCTCTGCGTCACGAGGGAGTATTTGCTGATTTTATTACGCTTCAGCGCCTGCGAAAACTGCTGGTGTTGAAGACAGCGAACACTGCAGTAATCGTGAACTTGCATCGTAGCCCCGCTAATATTTCCAACTTAGTCGCGCAGATGCCGGAAGCAAGCTACTTCTCCTATATCTCCGGGAAGCTGGCAAGTTCGCCCGCGAAAATCGCGGGCGAAGATACCCTGCTAATCATTGCTTAAATACCTACCTCATCGTTAGGTAGTTCCGTCGGCAGTGTAAGCCCCATAGTGCCCAGGTCTTCTTCCTGGATTCCTTGATACTGCGGCTAGCAGCGGTAGACAGAACTAGGGCTGGGTTAAGGCAGCCGTATCTAAGGAGCGGGTTTCGCCTTCACGGAATTTGGCAACCGGATAGTTACGGTGGTACTTTCTCCAGTGATTTTCCCGGGCAATCATCACGTAAGCAAATCGTTTTAGACCGCGCATACTAAATCCAAAATCTGGCCGATAGAACAGAGGATCATGATTTTTCTTCTGACGGTAAAGGAACTTAATCTTCCTCCCCATTTGCTTGTCGACATACCGCAGTACCAGACGCTTGGGCAGGATCGAATAGTAGACGCGTTTTCCTAAACGTTGCGGCACTACTGCTTTCCCTTCGATAACGTCCTCTACAAAGAACTTCATGGGATTCATTCCGGCAGAAGTGTTGTAGTATGAGTTCCGCCCGATGCGGGGGTTTACCTCGAAGCAATATGCAATCCCAGTACGCGAATCTACTTTGAAATCGAAATTGGCAAAGCCATGCCATCCCACTCCCTTAAGAAAGCTGCTTACCTGCTCATATAGGCGGGGATAGGGTTCGGTAATCATCGCCACCGGGTTACCAAGAGCGGTAGGCGAATGATCCTCTAGCAAAACCTGGGCTGATCCCAGCATAGTTACCCGCAAATTTTGATCAACGTAAGCAGTCACTGAGAGGTTAAAGCTATCGTTGCCCTCTACCCGCGGTTGCAACACGAAGCGACGAGCATGCGGATTTTCATGGGTATGTTGATAGAGATCTGCTAGCAAGTTTTGGGCTTCCTCTTGATTGGAAACCGAATAGACTTTCGCTTTACCCGGCCATTTAAGGCGTTCATACCCAGCACTGGTAGCCGGCTTAATAATCCAAGGGAAAGGCTCGTTTACCTGCTCAAGTTTAGTGAGTTCTTCCTCTAGAGAACCGGAAAAATCAATTTCCAAAGTTTGCGGAACATTCAAGCCGTGCTCGGCTGCCATTCGCGGAAACTTTACTTTATCGGAAGTATCCTTAATAACTTTTAGGGAGGGGAAGGCAAGCTCATAATATTTCCGCAGCTCCTCCTCTCGGCGCATAATATCGCGCACATTGGAATCAATATTGGCAATCAGCAGTAGTTTTTTCCCTGGATAATCTTTTTGTAGCTGCGGAGCAATTGCTAACAACCCGTCAATCAAGGGGATGTCCGATTGCGGATTGGGCAGCGTCTTGGGGTCGACTACCCGCGTATCAATAATGCCGGAAAACATGATTGGTCCCAGAATTTGGGTGGTAACTATAGTAGGTTTAACTTTCCACCCCTCGTGGAAGGAAACCGCTAGCGCATAGGTTCCGATATCCGTGCCTAAAATAACCGGTTGAAACGCTATATCCTGATGTTCTTCCACAGTTCCTCCCTAAGATTTGAGCCACTCAATGCTATCAAATCTTGCCTTTTGAACACGGAAGCAACGCAATAACGCTAAAGTAAGGCGCACTTTTCCTTTGGTGATACCGGTTCACGAAATACTGCGTTCTCGGCAAAGAAAATTTTATGTTTGTAGCTAGGTCAGTTGTTGATCGGCGTGGCAGCGGCTTTCGGATAGTTTTCCTGCTTACGCTGAAATAGTGAATCCGAAGCCGCCTGCAGAGTTTACCGATGCTCTGCTCACCTTGCGTGACGCTGCCTATGATTCTCACGTGAAGGTAAGTGAGATCGCTGCGCCGCACCAGATTGCGCCTTTTGCCGCCGCTATTCGCATGGATTGTGAGGCCTTGGATGATAATTCCCCCAGTGGCGGTTCGGGACGGCTAGTTATCCTCTACGACCCGCAAGAACAACCCGGATGGCAGGGACGTTTTCGTTTGGTGACGATGATCGGTGCACGTGTGGACGTGGATTTAGTTAGCGAACCGCTAGCTGACCAGGTTTGTTGGTCCTGGCTCACCGATTTTTTAACCCAGTCTGAAGCTAGTTTTTTCCAGGCGGCAGGATCAGTAACTCGCTCGCATTCGGCTAGTTTTGGCGAGTTAGAAAAACGATCCGAAACCGCAGAAATGGAGTTGCGTGCCTCCTGGACGCCTTTAGGAAATGACCTGGCCCCCCACGCGGGAGCGATATCCCGGCTCTTAGCAATGATGTCAGGTTATTCGGTGGAGGTTAGCGCGGGAATATCTCGTCTGGGACAGGTAAAGCTGGTATGAGCGAAACTCTTTATCGTCCTCGTCAAGGTTCGATACCCCTCACCGATACTGAACGCCAATACCGGGATTGCCTGCGCGAATATAACTCTCCCGGCCAATACGTGGCTTTCGATACTGAACGTGCCAGCGGTATCCGCTACCAAGATCGAGCCTATTTGATTCAAGCCAAGGGACAGAGTGCGCCCCTGGTTTTACTGGATCCTTTATGCTTACCCGATTTATCTGATTTTAGCGCCGCCTGCCAAAACAGTACCTGGGTGCTGCACGCCGCCAAAGAAGATTTAGAGTGCATGGAGTGGGCAGGGCTGCAGGCTCCCCGGTTATTTGATACCCAAATCGCAGCGAAACTCTTGGGCTATGAACATGTGGGACTGGGGGCACTTACCGAGGAAGTGCTGCGGATAAAACTAGCAAAGAACCATACTCGGGAAAACTGGTCGTTACGTCCCCTCAAACAATCTTGGCTCGATTACGCTGCCCTGGATGTGGAATACCTAGTGGAGCTGGCAATCGCTCTAAAGGAGAGGCTGGAGGCAGCAGGAAGGCTGTCTTGGGCAGAGCAAGAATTCGCCCATGCCCTGGCCGATTTTCACCGGCCAATAGACACTGCTCCCTGGAGGCATTTAAAGGGCGCTGGAAAAGCTAAGTCCCCTCGTCAGTTGGGCTTATTGCGAGAGCTCTACTCTCAACGTGACCAGGTCGCTAAGAAACGCGATGTAGCACCCACCCGAGTGCTTCCTAACCGCGACCTCGTAGACCTGGTATTGCAGCCTCCTCGCAGCTACCAGGACCTGTCTGCGCGTCCCTTTATGAAACGCCGGCAACTGCGCCAACATAGTAGACTCTGGTGGCAAGCAATAAAAAAGGTGCGTAACCTAAAAAATGACGATCTGCCTAAGCGCCAGGTTCCCCGGAAACTTCACGAACTATCTTCTATAGCGACCTGGGAAAAGATTGATCCCACCCGAGCTCAGCTTTACCGCTTATTGAAAGAGGACGTGTCCACTTGGGCACAGGAAAATCACGTATGGGCTGAGCATGCGTTGTCTCCCAGCGCTACCCGCCAGATAGCGGCCTATTGGGGACCTGACGAAGACCTCGAAAACCTCCTAAAACGCGCGGAAGCTCGCAGATGGCAGATAGATCATTTCCTGCCCCGTTTTCAGGATCTGTGTAGTTCGTGGGCGAGCGAAACTAACCTCTAGTACGTAAGATCCCTGATAATAGCCGTTTAGCCAGATATCTTTTTCCCGTATCGAGTGTGGAAATATAGAAAGACAGGGTATAAAAACTATCTGGTTTTTATACCCTGTCTTTTTAAGTTGGTTGTGGTGGTGTCTTACTCTCCCGCGTCCGTTGGGGCGTAGT
>CAMYAU010000022.1 GCA_947253735.1 uncultured Varibaculum sp.
TGCCTTAGGTTAATATATTCAAGCCAGCGCGAGTGGCGGAATTGGTAGACGCGCTAGATTTAGGTTCTAGTGTCTTACGACGTGCGGGTTCAAGTCCCGCCTCGCGTACCAGCTATAGCGGCTCTGACCAGCTTAAATAAAATGGTAGAGTTAAAATCAATACAGCGCCGCGGCGCTAGTATCTCTACGTTTAACTATTTAAGAGGGAGTTTCGATGTCAGAGTTAACCGCAGGTCAAAAGGCTCCAGATTTCACTTTGCCCACCGATCAAGGCACGGAAGTTAGTTTGCAAGGCCTCTTGGAAGAATCCGAAAAAGGGGCAGTTATTTACTTCTATCCCAAGGCTTCCACCCCAGGCTGCACTACTGAGGCCTGCGATTTCCGCGACTCTTTGAACTCGCTAAAGTCAGCCGGATATGCAGTGGTGGGAATCAGCCCCGATAAAATGCCAGCCTTAGAAAAATTCCGGGACAAGCAAGACCTTAACTTTCCGCTAGCCTCCGATCCGGAACGGGAAGTAATGAGCGCCTGGGGTGCCTACGGAGAAAAGAACTCCTATGGTCGCCTGGTAAAAGGAGTAATCCGCACGACTGTAGTAGTGGGCAAAGACGGGAAAGTAGTGCTCGCCAAATATCGGGTACGCGCCAAAGGGCATGTAGCTCGCTTGCGCAAAGAACTGGGAATCGACTAGTAACCAGCAGTAGCGCTCAGGGGAAAGCTGTCGAATAAGAGGCAAGTTTGGTACGCCACCGGGGACTCGAACCCCGAACCCTCTGATTAAGAGTCAGATGCTCTAGCCAGTTGAGCTAGTGGCGCATCGTTGCTAAACGCAACGAGATAAACTCTAACCCGCCAGGCACGTCCTTGGGAAACCAATAGCAGCATTGGGAGCAGTTTCACATGCGGAAGAAACAAAGTTAGAGCCAGGCTAGACTGGTGGGCATGGCGCCAGCGAAAGATTTTGTTCATCTTCATGTTCACACCGACTATTCCATGCTGGATGGAGCAGCTCGCATCGGGAAACTGGTGGAACGGGCAGTCGAGATTGGACAACCTGCCGTAGCTATTACTGATCACGGCTACCTCTTTGGTGCCTACGAGTTTTATGCTGCCGCCTGCGAGGCGGGAGTCAAACCCATAATCGGTCTCGAAGCCTATATCACCCCCGGTACCTCCAGGTTTGATCAAACTCGCCAACGCTGGGGAGAAGAAAACCAAAAAGCTGATGATGTTTCTGCGCGCGGCGCCTACACTCATATGACGCTGCTCTCGCGAACCACCGAAGGGATGCATAACCTGTTCCGTCTCGGCTCGCTGGCCTCTATTGATGGGCAGATGCAAAAGTGGCCCCGCGCCGACCGAGATCTGCTGGAACGCTACTCCACCGGGCTGATCGGAACCAGCGGTTGCCCCTCAGGAGAAATCCAAACTCGCTTGCGTCTAGGACAATGGGAAGAAGCCAAAAAAGCTGCCGGGGAATTGCAAGATATTTTCGGGAAAGAAAACTTCTTCATCGAACTAATGGACCACGGCCTACAAATCGAGCGGCGAGTACGCAACGACCTGCTGAAACTAGCAAAAGTTATCGACGCTCCCTTAGTAGCCACCAACGACTCCCACTACGTCCTCAAAAGTGACCAACCCACCCAAGACGCGCTGCTATGCATCAACTCGGGTTCACGGCTAAACGATCCTGACCGCTTCCGTTTTGAAGGCTCCGGATACTACCTGAAAAGCGCAGAAGAGATGCGCGAACTCTTCTCCGAGTTTCCTGAGGCCTGCGATAACACTTTAAAAATTGCGGAAATGTGCGAGGTACATTTTAAAACCACCGCCGAGGGTGCCGACTATATGCCCCAATTCGAGGTACCCGCCGGGGAAGACACCACCAGCTGGTTTGTCAAAGAAGTTCAGCGAGGATTACATAAACGCTACCCGCAAGGGATCCCCGAAAAATCCCAAAAACAAGCCGACTACGAATGCGGGATTATTACCCAGATGGGATTCCCCGGATACTTCCTGGTAGTAGCCGACTATATTAACTGGGCGAAAGAACAAGGAATTCGGGTGGGGCCCGGACGTGGATCGGGAGCCGGATCCATCGTGGCCTACGCGATGGGGATCACCGAACTAGACCCCCTCGAACATGGGCTAATGTTTGAGCGTTTTCTCAACCCCGAACGGGTATCCATGCCTGATATTGACGTAGACTTCGATGAGCGCCGGCGCGGGGAAGTCATCGATTACGTAACCGAAAAATACGGGAAAGATCGGGTCGCGCAGGTAGTCACCTACGGCAAAATCAAAGCTAAACAGGCGTTAAAAGACTCCTGTCGAATCATGGATAAACCCTATGCGCTAGGCGATCAGCTCACCAAGAAAATGCCGCCCGCGATCATGGGGAAAGATATACCCCTATCGGGGATCTACGATCCGCAGCATCCGCGCTACGGAGAAGCCAGCGAGTTTCGCCAATACGTTTCCGAAAACGGGGACGAAGTAAAGAAAGTTATCGAAAAGGCGCAAGGTCTGGAAGGGCTCACCCGTCAATGGGGAGTACACGCCTGCGCCGTGATCATGTCCAGTCATGATTTAACCGATATCGTTCCCATGATGAAACGCCTGGCAGACGGGGCGATTATCACCCAATTCGACTATCCCACCTGCGAAACTCTGGGACTGTTGAAAATGGATTTCCTGGGGTTGCGTAACCTGACAGTCATCTCGGACGCCCTCGACAATATCGTGGCCAACGGGAAAGAACCCCTGGATCTAGAACACGTTCCCCTGGACAATCGTGCCACCTACGAGCTACTGTCGCGCGCAGAAACCCTGGGGGTATTCCAGCTAGATTCTGCGGGGATGCGCTCGCTGATGCGGCTAATGAAACCCACCGAATTCTCCGATATTTCCGCGGTCGGCGCCCTCTACCGCCCCGGCCCGATGGGGGCAAACTCGCACACCAACTATGCTTTGCGGAAAAACGGGCGTCAAGAAATCGAACCCATACACCCCGCCCTCTCCGAAGCTCTCGCAGATATTTTGGGTGAAACCTACGGGCTAATCGTCTATCAGGAACAGGTAATGGCGATCGCCCAAAAGGTTGCAGGATATTCCCTGGGGCAGGCAGATATTTTACGCCGCGCCATGGGTAAGAAAAAGAAAAAGGAGATGGACAAGCAATATTCGCGCTTCCACGACGGAATGATTGAGCGCGGATACCCCGAGGAAGCCGCCAGCAAACTGTGGGAAATCCTGGTTCCGTTCTCGTCCTACGCCTTCAACAAATCACACTCCGCCGCCTATGGCTTAGTGTCCTACTGGACGGCCTATCTCAAAGCCAACTATCCCACCGAATATATGGCGGCCCTGCTGACCTCCACCAAAGACAACAAAGATAAACTCGGGCTTTACCTGCGAGAATGTCGCCGCATGAATATTGCGGTACTCCCTCCAGACGTGAACGCCTCCGACTCTAATTTCACCGCAGTAGGGGAGTCTATCCGCTTTGGGCTGTCTGCCGTACGCAACGTCGGGGTGAACGTGGTTGCCGGAATCGTAAAAACCCGTAAAGAAAAAGGCGCCTACACGTCCTTCCCGGATTTCCTGGATAAAGTGCCGATCGAGGTTTGCAATAAACGGGTGGTAGAGTCCCTAATCAAAGCAGGCGCTTTCGACTCTTTAGGGCATGCGCGGCGTCCTCTAGAATCCATTCACCTCGAGGCAGTTGACTCAGTTATCGAGGTTAAACGCAATGCTGCCCGGGGACAAGAAGACCTCTTCGGGATGATGGATGCCGACGCGGACGTAACTTTCACCGTGCAAATCCCGGATCTGCCCGAATGGGATAAACAACAAAAACTAAAATTTGAGCGTGACATGTTGGGCCTATACGTTTCCGATCATCCTCTGCGTGGTATGGAAGCTATCCTCGCCCGCAATAGCGATACCGAAATCGTGGATCTGTCTACCGAAGATGGAGTTAGAGACCGGCAAAAAATTCAGATTTGCGGCCTGATCACCACGGTACAAAACAAAACCACTAAACAAGAAGGCAACCTGTGGGCCATCGTAACCATCGAGGATATTACTGGTTCCACCGATGTTTTATTCTTCCCGCAAACCTACCAGAAATATTCGCAAGACCTGGTTCCGGATCAGATCGTTAGTGTTAGTGGGTTGGTCAGGGTTCGCGATGAAGAAGCTTCCCTACAGGCCAGAGAAATGACCGTACCGGACACTAGCCATTTATCTGACGGGCCGCTCGATATTTATATCCCGGCCAACCGCCTAACGGAGGCGACCGCACATAGCTTGCGAGATGTACTAGCAACCAGCCCGGGGATCAGTGCGGTGAGGTTACATTTGCGGTCCCCCCAAGGAACCACTGTGGTGCAACTAGGGGAAGACCTGCGGGTCAACTACGGATCCACTTTGGCGGCGCAGCTCAAAACCCTGCTCGGTCTGCGCTGCCTAGAAAAGCAAAAATAACTGTCCGCGTACAGGCGGAGATGTGCAAGGGACCGCGCGGAGCCTAGGTTTTTCTCCCGTGCGAGTCAGTCGGTTACCTCCCGTGCGGGTCGGGCCGTAAAAGCGCTCGGGGGACCCCAGTGACCCTCGCTTCGCTCGGCTCAAGCCCCCTCTCGCATCTTTTACGGCTCGACCCTAGTATGTGTCTCCCGCTGTCTTGTTCTCGCTGAGCCCCTTACGCAGGTGATACCAGCGAGTGTGGAGCCTGGGTTTTATCCGAGTGGGTGCGGTGGGCATAAGAATTCGGAAAACGCCGCTACGTTTTCCGAATTCTTGGGCGGGAGGAAAAACCCAGGCTCCGTGCGGGAACTGCAGGAGGAAAAACTTCTCCCTCGCGCTCGACTGGAGCGCTTTTACCGGACTCGACCCGACATTCGCGGGGAGATTAACTCGAGACTTGGGCTCCGGTGGGGCCGCTGGGGAGGTTGATTCGCACGATATCGCCGGGGTGTAAGGAACTGCCGCGGCGGGTCTCTACCTCACCATTGACCGTAACATCTCCGGATTGGATAAATACTCGCGCCTGAGCGCCGTCCTCTACCAAGTTCGCCAGCTTTAAAAACTGTCCTAACTTAATGGTTCCGCGTACTGAAATAGCCGGTAAGGACGCGCTGTTATTATCTGCCACGCAGTAAATGATACTAGACTGTCACCAGTATGTTTTTATTGGCGCAGGTTGGAGGAGCTAGATGAGCAACCCTGAACCCAATGGGTTTTCGCAAGGCGATCCGCAAGGTGGAGCAAACTGGCCGTTTGCTCCAGGTCACGAGCAGGCAGATTCCAGTGGGCAACCGTTAGTCGCTCAGAGCCAGCCGGCTTTCCCCGTCCCCGCTGTGCCTCCGGCCCAGAGCATGCCCCAATACAACCAACAACTCCCCCGCGCGAGGGAATATCCGCTGTCGGAGGGCGCTCCGCTTCCGGCAGGTGCGCAGTTTAGGCAAGAAGGCGCAGCTCGCACAGGTGCTTATCCGGAACCGAGAGATCCCCAACCGGTAACTAACGCAGGCATCCCGGCGTCGGCACCCAATGCTACAGTTCCGGTCGAACAGTTATCGGCTTCCCCGATTTCTGATCCAGTGCTTGAAGAAGTGGTGGCATCAGCAAATAGCGTCGAGCCTGTGCCCGCAGCGGCGGAAACCGTGGCGGCGACGCCCACGCAAACCAGTACAGTTACTACCGAATCCGATAATTCTTCCGGGGTATCGGCTACGGATATTGAAAAATCTTTATATCAACAAGCATTAACCCCCTGGTGGTTGGATGCCTTAATGGCTCTGTCTCTGGCGGGAGTCATGGTCTTTAACGGTTTTGGAATGTCGCTGGGACTGCGGATCGGTTCCCTGATTCTGATGGTGATTGCGTTGGTACTAATCACTTGGTATCAGGGGGATGCGCAAGAAAAATCAAACACTTTCCTCACCGGAACCTTGTTAGGGGCGGTTTGTGGGTTCCTGGCAGGGCTAATTGTGGTGGCTGCTTCGCTTTACCTGGTATCGCCGATTCCGACCTGGTATCCCTGGGTGTTGTGGCTGGTTAGTGGGGCGCTGCTCTACTTGACCTACCGGGGATTCCGGGATTGGGTAATGCGCAGCATACAAAAGAAATCTCGAAAGTAATCTCACTAGATAAGTCAAAGTATTTTATTTACTGGACTAGGCAGCAGTTGATTTGTACAAACCAAATAACATATCCCCATGCTGTCAATTACTGATTTTCGCGAAACCATGCCTACGGGGATGGAATTGCGTCAAGCGCTTCCTCGCGCCCAAATGAATGTAGAGGAGGCGGCAGAAAAAATACGCCCCCTGATGCGCGAGGTTAAAGAACGGGGTGCCGCCGCCCTCCGCGAACTTTCCGAAAAGTTCGATGGGGTACGGCCAGAGCATTTGCGCGTCCCCGAGCAGGAACTTTCCCAGGCGCTCGAGCAGCTTGATCCGGCAGTCCGGGAAGCAATAGAAATATCTATCGAACATAATCGGGCTGGTCACCGGGCACAGCTCCCCACTGAACGGGTAACTGAAATCATGCCCGGGGGGATAGTTAAGCAGCGGTGGATTCCGGTCGAGCGGGTGGGACTTTATGTTCCTGGGGGACTAGCTGTCTACCCGTCCTCGGTAATCATGAACGTAGTCACTGCCCAGGAGGCCGGGGTGGGGCAGATCGCAGTTGCCTCTCCGCCGCAAGCCCGCTTTGGAGGCAGAGTACATCCCACAATATTGGCGGCCTGTCAGCTGCTGGGGGTTAAGGAAGTTTACGCCGTAGGTGGGGCGCAAGCGATCGCCATGTTTGCCTATGGGGCGAGCGGGGAAGAGGGGGTAGATCCCGATCCGCTTTGCCAGCCAGTAGACGTGATTACCGGTCCCGGTAATATTTACGTGGCAGCCGCTAAACGCCTGGTGCGGGCAGTTTGCGGAATCGATGCGGAGGCTGGTCCCACCGAGATAGGGATTATCGCTGACCAAAGCGCCGATCCTGTCTTGGTGGCTGCCGATATGATTTCGCAGGCGGAACATGACCCCAATGCCGCGTCGGTACTATTTACTGACTCTGAGGAACTTGCGCGCAAAGTAGAAGCAGAAATTGTTCCGGCCGCGCAGGGGACTAAACATTCTCAGCGGGTTTGTCAGGCTCTCAGTGGCCCGCAATCGGGGATAGTGCTTGTAGATGATATTGCTAGTGCAATCGACGCAGTCAATGCCTATGCGCCCGAACACCTAGAGATTCATACCGTAGAAGCGGGAGAAGTGGCGAAAAAAATCCGTAACGCCGGCGCGATTTTTGTGGGACCCTACACCCCGGTTCCCCTGGGTGACTACCTGGCGGGCTCTAATCACGTCCTCCCCACGGGGGGAACCGGACGTTACGAGGGTGGACTATCAGTAATGGCATATCTCAAACCCGTGCAGCAGGTTGAATACCAGCGCGAGGCCCTTAAAAAAATGGCGCGTCCGTTAACCGCGTTTGCGGACGCCGAAGATCTTCCGGCACACGAAGAAGCCGTGAACTGCCGATTTAAATAAATGACAGATAGGAAAAAACATGGCAGAAAATAATGTTCGGATCCCCAGCCTGTTTAGACAGCTGCTGTTTTGGGTATTAGTAGCGATCCTGGCTGGCGCCTTGATTGGCATGATCCCGGGACTTCCCAAAGGGTTCATTGCCCCCTTCGCTACCTTCAATGATATTTTCGGTAAATTCTTAAGTTTCTGTATCCCCCTGATTATTTTGGGATTGGTGGGACCGGCACTAGCAGACCTAGGACGTGGAGCCGGTAAATGGTTATTAGCCACAGTCGCGATCGCTTATGGATCCACCCTGTTCGCTGGTTTCGGCACTTACGGGGTTGCGTCGCTGGTTTTCCCCCGCATCCTGACCGAGTCGGCTCCTGAACTTAAAGAACCCAAGAATGCGGTGGCCTCCCTGCTGGGAGACAACCTGAACATTACCCCGGTACTGGATGTAACTGGCGCTTTGATTTTGGCATTTATCCTGGGTATTTGCATGGCGGCTCTGAACACTCCCACTTTGCATCGCGCCTACTCGGAGTTCCGGGATATCACCATGTTGATGATTAAACGGGCGATTGTGCCGCTGCTGCCGCTATTTATTTTCGGTACTTTCCTCAATATGTCCTTTTCGGGGCAGATCGCACTGGTCATCAAGGTAATGATCAAAGTGATTTTGGTGTCGGTAATCCTGACTGTGGTGCTATTGCTACTGCAATACACGGTGGCTGGCGCGATCGCGAAAGTTAACCCCTTCGCGGCGTTGGGTCGGATGGCGAAAGCCTACTTCACTGCGCTGGGGACTGCTTCTTCGGCAGCTACCATTCCGGTTACCTATCAGTGTGCCCGTAACAACGGGGTCTCGGCAGAGATCGCAGGCTTCACCATCCCGTTGTGTGCCACGATCCACCTGGGTGGATCCACGGTTAAGATCACCGCCTTCGCCCTGGCAGTCATGCAGATGACTGGACAATCCGTTACCTTCGGGAAGATGGCGATGGCCATCATTATCCTGGGGATCACCATGGTGGCGGCACCGGGGGTTCCTGGCGGTGCGATCGCGGCCGCGCAGGGAGTTTTGATGGGCTTCCTAGGCTTCTCTCCTGAACTGTATTCACTGATGGTGGCACTCTATGTCGCGATTGACTCCATTGGTACTGCCACTAACGTAACCGGTGACGGCGCCATCGCCCTGGTAGTAAATAAGTTGGCGGGTGGCTCACTCGGCAACGAAAAAGGTAAAGCCATGGCTACCGCTGAAACCATGGTTTCAGCCTCCGACTAAATAACGTAAATATTTTGCCCTCGCCGCTATTGGCCGGTTTCGTCCTCAGTAAAACCGAAACCCGCTAATCGGCGAGGGCAAAACAATATCTGGGTAATGCCCGTAGAATGGGAGCCAGAAAGGATCGAATATCTATGGAACAGGCCCCCTTGCTACCGTTGCGAGAAGAACTTGCGCAGGTCACCCCCTACGGGGCGCCGCAATTAGAGGTGGCTGCCCGGCTGAACGTGAATGAAAATCCCTATTCGCCCAGCCCAGAAATGATCGCCGATATTACCCGGGCGGTTAGCGAGGCGGCAGCGGATCTAAACCGCTACCCAGACCGGGATTTTACGGCCCTGCGGGAGGCTCTAGCCGGTTATGTGTGCCGCGAATCCGGACATGACTTTCCGGTCGAACAAATCTGGGCAGCTAATGGCTCTAACGAGGTAATGGCGCAACTGTTGGGAGCCTATGCGGGGCCGGGCCGCACGGTTATGGGAACCGAATATTCCTACTCGATGTATCCCGAGTATGCGCGGAATGCGCACTCACGGTACGTTACGGTGCCCAGGCAAAGCGACTGGAATCTTGATCTGAATGCCCTACTGCAGGGGCTGCAGGAAGTGCGACCTAGTGTGTTACTGCTGGCGAATCCGAATAATCCAACGGGGACTGCCAGTACTGAAGCCGAACTAATCCAGATTTTGCGACAAGCTCGCGATACTGGGCCGGTGATTAGTGGCAGACCCACCGCTACGGTGGTGGTAGTTGACGAGGCCTACGGGGAGTTCCGGGATCCGGATCATCCCAGCGCCCTCGCCCTCTTAGAAAAATTCCCGCACCTGGCGGTATCCCGCACTATGTCGAAATCTTTTGGGATGGCGGGGCTGCGCCTGGGATACCTGGTAGCGGCAAAGGCCGTGATCTCCGGTATTATGCGGGTACGTTTGCCCTATCACCTCTCTGCTCTTACCCAGGCGGCCGCGATTGCGGCCTTAGGACACGCTGAAGAACAGTTGCTCCAGTTGGCAGAGCTGCGCCAGCGCCGTGATGCCTTGGCAGCGTGGCTGGAATCGAAAGGTTATACGGTACCGCGGACCCAAGCTAACTTTGTGCTTTTCGGGCCGTTCCCGGATCGACACCAAGTGTTCAGTGACTTATTAGACCGGGGGGTGCTGATTCGCGAGGTAGGACCAGAGGGGTTCTTACGGGTAAGTGTCGGCACTGCCGCAGAAGATCAAGCATTTCGTCAAGCATTCGAGGAGGTAACCAAATGAGCCGAAACGGGAAAATCACCCGGAAAACCGCGGAATCAGAAATCACGGTAGAAATCAATCTAGATGGTACCGGGGAAAGTCAGATTGATACCGGGGTGCCCTTCTATGACCATATGCTGACTGCATTATCGAAACATTCCTTGATTGATATGAACATTACTGCCTGCGGTGATATCGACGTCGATGTGCATCACACGGTTGAGGACACCGCTATTTGCCTGGGGATGGCTCTGCGGGAAGCCCTGGGGGATAAAGCAGGGATTCGCCGGTTCGCTGATGCCACCGTGCCCCTCGATGAGGCACTAGCCAGGGCAGTCGTTGACGTAGCCGGGCGTCCTTATTGTGTACACAGCGGAGAGCCCGCTGGCCAGGAATATCACCTTATAGGCGGACATTTCACCGGTTCAATGACCCGCCACGTATGGGAATCATTTGCCTATAATGCCGGCATCTGCCTGCATATAGAGGTACTGTCTGGGCGCGACCCGCACCATATCGTAGAGGCTCAGTTCAAAGCAGTAGCCCGGGCATTGCGAGGAGCGGTAGAACCCGATCCGCGGGTTAGCGGGATTCCCTCCACAAAGGGCGCGCTGTGAACGCCGCAAACTTTCCCGAGCATGACGATCCGCGCGATGAAGAACCCCGCGAACCGAACCCAGCAAGCAATAAAGATCCTGAAGCTAAACCAGAGGATTACTTTGAGCAAGTAATCGCCCAATCTGGGATTAGTAGTGAAGATCTCGATGGTTTTGGTAAAGAGGTCGATCAGGATTTGCAGGCCTGGCAACATTTAGAAGCATTGCCCCCCGAAGCTGGGGACGTGGCCTTAGTATTGACCAACCTGTTAGAGCCGGTGCCATTGGCTACGATGATGGCGGCACACGAGATTGATGCTCGGATCGTGGAAACCGAATCCGGGTGCGTAGTGTGGAAGCGCCTTACGCCCACACCCGATGATGAGCTGGAGGCACTGCTGGGTGAGGAACGTCCAGTATCGCCGGAGGCCGAGGAGCTGGCGCTTGCGGTTTCTAAAATCACCCCCTACGGGGCGGTGCTATTTGTGTCTACTTTGCGTTCTGACTCTGATGATGATCCGGGCGTACAAGGGCAAATCGCGGCACGCGTTTACTATGACGGACATTTTGACCGCACTATTCCCGCTGGTCCCTTGGTTTCATGTGCCGATGAACGTATTGAGGATCTTCTACTGGGGAGGACTTCTCCAGAGGACTACCCACAGATTAATCCTCCGCGTCTGCGGGATTTGCCCGGGATTTTGTTACGCCAATTGCGGGGATTGCAAGAAGATATTAACCGCCGGGATAACCCCGATAACCGGGAGGAAAAAGACCGTGACTAAACAGGTAGCGGTGTTCGACTATGGCTCAGGTAATGTGCGCTCCGCGGTTAATGCTCTGCGTCGCATCGGGGTAGACCCAGTTCTCACCAGTGATTTTTCTATTTGTTTAGAGGCTGAGGGGTTGGTAGTCCCCGGGGTAGGGGCTTTTGCGGCAGTAATGAAGGATCTCCATGCTCGCCGCGCTGACACCATTATTGATCGGCGTTTAGCGGGCGGGCGGCCGGTACTCGGCATCTGCGTGGGGATGCAAATACTGTTCGAACGCGGCCTGGAACACGGAGAGGACACCGCCGGGATGGGGGAATGGCCGGGCACGGTAGAAAAACTACGTGCCCCGATTCTACCCCATATGGGCTGGTCAAAGATTCAGGTGGGACGGGGATCGCAGCTATTTTCCGGGATTGGAGATCAGCGTTTTTATTTCGTGCACTCCTACGGGGTAACCACTGACCCTGCCGGACACTATCGGCAAGCTTCTCGCATGAAACCCCCGATTTTTTCTTGGGCAACCCACGGTGAACGCTTTATCGCCGCGGTAGAAAACGGGCCGCTAGCGGCCACCCAGTTCCATCCTGAAAAATCAGGCGACGCGGGCATGGAACTGCTACGTAACTGGACGCAAACCTTCTAAGGGAGAAAAATGTTAGAACTTTTACCGGCAGTAGATGTGGTGTCTGGCCAAGCAGTACGCCTACATCAAGGCCAAGCGGGCAGCGAAAAAGTATATGGGGTGCCCCTAGAGGCTGCCCGCAGCTTCCAGAAGGCCGGAGCCCGCTGGCTGCACCTGGTGGATCTAGACGCGGCCTTTGGGCGAGGAAACAACACCCAGGTGGTGCAAGAAATCGTTGAACAGGTAGATCTACAGGTAGAGGTGTCCGGGGGGATCCGTGATGACGAGTCTTTGGAACGAGTACTAAATGCCGGAGCCCGCAGGATTAACCTAGGAACTGCCGCGATTGAAAATCCCGAGTGGACCTGCCAGGTCATTGGCAAATACGGGGACCAGATTGCGGTGGGACTGGACGTGCGCGGCCATACCCTATCAACTCATGGCTGGACCAAGGATGCCGGTGACCTCTTTGAAATGATTACGCGGCTAGATGCGGCTGGCTGCGCGCGTTATGTAGTCACCGATGTGATGCGGGATGGGACTTTGACCGGGCCGAATACAGAATTATTACGGGAAGTATGTGAAGCCACCTCCGCGAAAGTAGTAGCCAGCGGGGGAGTGAGCACTCTGGATGATTTACGTGTTTTGCGCGCGCTAACCAGTATTGGGGTCGAGGGCGCGATCGTGGGCAAAGCCCTGTACTCCGGGCAGTTCACCATAGAAAAAGCCCTAGCAGTTGCTAGCGGGAGAGCATAGCTTGGCAGTTTCAGGCCGTAAACTCGCGGATGTAGATGGCGATAAGCCTGTGCCCGCCCGCCAGGAAAACGCGATTTTACGTGCCCTGGCGCGCAATAGTAATTCCGCCGATAAAGGCGAGATAGAACCGGCAATGGCGGCAGCGTTTAGCCATAGCGACTTGCGGAAGCGGGTTAAGGCGATAGCGCAAGTTCTAGGTTCGGGGCGAGTCATTTTGCCGGTATTGCCCCATGAAGTCTCACCTGAAGGTGAATGCCCCAGTGGGCAGTTACCGAAAATCATGCTAAAGGGCGTGACCCGCGCGGCGGCGGTCCCAGTTTTTTCTTCTCTGAAAGCTATGAATGAGGCTGTAGATGCGGGTTTGGCAACCGCGCTTTCACCCGCCGGTAGCGAGGAACAAATCCCGCGGCCGCTACCAGTCAGTGCCCGTGCCCTCGCGATTGCCGCTCTAGATTCCCCGGGGAGGCTGCTGCTAGATGCTTCCTATCTCTTGCCGCGCCCTCTCCTTAATGCTTTAGCCTGCGGAGATACTTGGGTTCCCAGCTGGGAAAACCCCGATTTACTAGCGAGAATTTCCCAGGTTATTGGGCAGCTGCTTCCAGGCAAGGAATGGAAAATTCTTCCCCAAGTGGGGGGCCCTGATCGTCTGCTGGTAGCGGTAGAACCGCAAACTCCCGGTTTGGCGGTGGCCTTGGGGACTTTGCAAGCCGAGATTAATGCCCTGAAGAATCTCGAGATCGCTGCTGATTTATTGGAGGTAACTCCGGTGCCAGTAGCGGGAAATAACTAGTCTCAATTTGAGAATCTTTAGTGATGCCCACAATTGCTAGGTTCTTGCGGGCTTTGCAGATGTCGACGATAAACCAGGGGACGCAGCGCTGCTGCCAGTGCATACAGGATGATTAACCCCATTACGATCGCGGAGCCGGAGGCGGCGGCCGTGAAATAGGAAAACACCAGACCGGTGATACACATGACCACTCCTAGCAGCATCGCCCAGCCCATGGTGGCGCTAAAGGAACGGGCGTAGATCTGGGTGATCGCGACCGGCACAATCATCAGCGCGGAAACTAGCAATACCCCTACCACTCGCATAGCGGTAGATACGGTCAGGGCGCTAACCACCGCTAAACAAATCGTTAGTAGCCGCACCGGAATCCCGGAAGCTAAAGCGAATTCTTCGTCGTTACAGATAGAAAAAAGTTCGCGGCGTAGCCCTAATCCAAATACTAGGATCAGTACCGACAAGGCAATTGTTAGATACACGTCTGACCAGGAAACAGCGGCGATCGAACCGAATAGATAGGAATTTAACTGGTTGGTAGTCCCGCCAGCCAGGGAAATCACTAGCACCCCGGAGGCAATCCCTCCGTAAAAAAGCAAGGCCATCGCCACGTCTCCGCTGGCACCGCCTTTAGCCCGCACTAGCTCAATAATCACCGCTCCGACGACCGAGGCAATCACCGCTCCGGGGATCGCTAAAGTATCTCCGCCGGCAACTGTCGTCAGGTTACCCACTACCCAACCCAGGGCAACCCCAGTCAGAGCCACGTGTCCAATTCCGTCTCCCAACAAAGACAAGCGACGTTGCACCAGGTAGGTGCCGATAATGGGGGCGCTAAGCCCCACGAGGACGGCTACGATCAGAGAACGTAGGAAGAAGGGGGAGGACAATAAACTACCCCAATCGGCCTCAAAGCTGGGGTAGGGGATAGCGGCATCAGGAAAGAGGGGGATGTTAAGAGTCCCACTGGTTGCGGCCATAAAATACCAGCTACTGTAAGCAGAAATAATCATTTCTCTGGCACCCCATCCCTGGGAAGTGGAATCGTGGTTTCAGCCAGGTGGTCATTAGCTATCCGCCCGGAATCTAAGGTGATAGTTCGGTCGATTAGAGGAGCTAAGAAACCGTGTTCATGCAGCACAATCAACATAGTTTTACCAGCGGTTTTTGCCTCAGCGATAGTCGTGGCTAAGCTTTGGGCGCTTTGACGGTCAATCCCCGCCAAAGGTTCATCCATAATTAAGAATTCTGGATCACGTACTAGGGCGCGAGCGATCAAAACTCGCTGCTGTTGGCCGCCTGACATAAACTGAAACTTTTTGCCCGCCGCCTCTGCTAAACCTACTTTTCTCAGAGCTTTTAGAGCACGTTCCCGGTCGGATCGTTTTGATCCGATACGTCCTCGCCGCAGCAGACCGGAACGCACCACTTCGAACGCAGTAGCTGGAACCGTGCCGAGTGCGCTTTTTCGTTGGGGGACATACCCTACTTTAGATAGGGCTAGGGGATATTTTTTCTCACCCGGGCGGGCCCCAAAAATCTCTAGGCTGCCTGAGCTGACCGGGTTTAGCCCTACGGCGGCTCGCACCAATGTTGATTTGCCGGAGCCGTTTTCTCCGCATAGCGCCACGGTAGTGCCCGGGGTGATCTGTAAGTTAATGTCTTCCAGGATCAAATTGCCCTGTAGGGCGACGGATAAATCCGTCGCCCTAAAAGGTATAGATGCGCTATTTTCTGCTATTGGCATTTCATCGCTTGACTGAGTTTTCCTAGATTATCTTTCATTACTTGCAGGTAATCGCGGTTTTTGTCTACTTGGATTTCCAAGGGGTCAAGTACCTCAGATTTAATCCCGAGTTGCTCGGCTAAAGTCTTGGTGTCTTTATCTCCGAGGGCGCTCTCTGAAAACAATACGTTGACCTTCTTGGCCTTCGCAATATTGGCGACTTCCTGTAGGCGAGTCAGCGAGGTTTCCGCTTCCGGATCCACGCCTTTAACCCCAACTTGCTCGAATCCATAGCGGTCTGCCATATATCCGTAGGCTTCATGAGCGGTAACTGCCGTGGGGGTGGCGCATTTAGCTAGGCCAGTGCGATATTCCTTATCTAGCGAGGCCAGTTTAGCCTGCAGGGATTCCCCATTCTTTTTGAAGGTGTCACCATGATCCGGATCTGCCTTGGTGAGGGTGGCAACCACTTGTGGTACCACCTGGGACAGCCGCTGGGGATCTAGCCAAAAGTGAGGGTCAAAAGCGCCGTGATGATGGTGATCGTGACCTGCCTCTTCCTCGTGTTCGCCCTCGTGTTCGTGTTCTTCTTCATGCTCAGCGGCCTGCTCGGCAGATAGTTTCTTGAGCTTGGCCGCCGGGGCGACGTCTAAAGTGTTTTTCGGGGCGGCTTCTTTGACTGCGTCATCAACCGAGGCCTGGAATCCCGATAGATAAATGAGGGCGTCGGCGCGAGACATGGTGGTGAGGTCTTTAGCGGATAGCTCTACCTCGTGGGCTTCCCCGGAGGGGGTCAGGTTGGTTACCTTAACTAAATCTCCGCCTACTTGGCTGGTTACGTAGGCCAGGGGGTAGAAGGAGGCAACGGCGTTAACTTTCCCGTCTGCGCTCTTTCCTTCTTTTGTAGTTGAGGAACATCCCCCTAGGGCCAGAGCCGCAATTGCTGCGGCGCAGATTATTTTTTTAAATCCTTTTCGCATAACTTAAATATAAACGATAACCGTTCTCAAAAGCAAGGAGGGGGGCGGTTAGTGTAGCTAAAAATCCCAGGTGATAGCCGATGGAGGGGGATTTTTCGGTCAGTCAATACAGGTTTTAGAGTTGTAAGTCACGCTCAGGCGTTCTGGTTCTGGAAAGCGTAGGCAAGCCGGTAGAATCGGGGTGGTAGCGCCTTGGCGCAGCAAATTGAGCTTAAGGAGAAATACAGTGGCTGAAACGCCCTCGAAGTTGGACAGTGTTATCAATCTAGCAAAGCGGCGTGGCTTTGTTTACCCCTGCGGTGAAATCTATGGCGGAACCCGTTCGGCCTGGGATTACGGTCCGTTGGGGGTAGAGCTAAAAGAAAATATCAAACGGCAGTGGTGGAACCGGATAGTGCGCTCGCGCGCCGACGTAGTTGGCCTGGATT
>CAMYAU010000023.1 GCA_947253735.1 uncultured Varibaculum sp.
AGACCCATGATTCGTAGAAGCCAGAGGACATCGCACTCCGTTCTAGCTGCTGGGAGGCTGCTTTCATTGATCTTCTGGAAGTTTTCTCCAGCTCTTCTAAACTGATATGCCCACCTGCTTTTTGGGCCCCCAACAACGCTTTAGCTAGCGCCCCTTCCGGAAGCGCTGCACGTTCGATAAGAGCCCCAGTAAGGTCAGCGGCATACCTTCCTCCCCCGGTTTCTTTAAGCATAAAAAGCGTGTGTTCTGCCTGGCGCGGGGTACACCCAGGGCAAAAGGAGAGGATCGCTGCGGCCTTAACCGAGTTTTTGCCCTCCGAAATATCTTGCCAACCTTGGATTACCGCCGAGTTAGTATTTAGCTCAGCTTTTAGGACCTGGGCCCGGCGAGAATCAATGGTGCCTTCCCTAGGGCTAACTACTTTGCCGGACATATCCATAGATTCGGCCAGTACTTCCCAGGCGAGCAGGGTTCTTTGTTTAGCGGTTAGTTTCTTTAGGTCCATGCCTACTTCGCTAATGTAGTCGCGCTCCGGGCTATCTTCGCTAGAATCTGCCAAGTTTTCTAGATCGGCTTCATCATCTTCGCTTAAACCCCAAAGCGATTTTTTAACTATCCGGGAAGTTGGCCTCTTGGAGGGGTCTTGAGCGGCGCAATAATCTTTGGCGAATTTTACTAGCTCCGCCCCTCTTAACCCTTCATTGTGTTTGTCGGCCAGGGCTTTAAGATAAGAAAATGTTCTTCCATCTACGGCTTTGAACTCGTCTAACGAGATATTGAAACGCAGCAATAGCGAATACTTAGACTCATCCATTCTGACTACCGATTTAGCAAGCGCCAGGGTAGGCAGTCCTGCTTTAGCGCCTTTACCGCCAGCTTGGTAGCTTTTTGCGTGCTCTAGCATCTCGATTACGACTTCTCCGGCAACATCGATCCCTGCACCATTTAGGGCACCCAGCTTGGCTTCGCGTTGCAGCTTCTTATATAAAGTCCCCCATTGGGCTTCCAAAGCAGGGTCTAGAACAGCGGAGCGAGACGGGTAGCGACCTTCATCTATCTCCTTGTGGTAGGCGGGGGTGCGCAGTTGTTCACGAGACTCAATCAGCTCTAAGGCTACTTTTTGCGCGTCAGTTTCTATCGGGAGGTAGCCTCTAGTCGCTGGGTTTAAAAGTTCGTCATAGGCCCGCTGAATATCGCGGGCAAACGGATCGGTAAGGGATAGCTTTGAGTGAGCATAAATCTTGGGGGCAAAGCGCCCTCCCACGGACTCCATGCCAAGTTTTGCTCCTTTAGGGTGACGGTGGGTCATGTTTTTCCTTTCTACTGGGCTTTTTGCTATCCCCTCAAGGAAATCGGCCAGGTCAAGCCGAAAGATTAAAAGTGGGGGCAAGGATTGGCATTTTCGGAGATTGCGGTGCAGCAAAGCAAAATATGGGAATATTTGTAAGGATTTCCCACCTATGATTTTTAGGCTGAAAAGTGTCCCTTATGCGCTGGTCAAAGCCTTTTGTGACCTGCGTGAAAACGGCAATTTTGGGGCAATTTTTGCCCGGCCCCAAAAAATAGGTGAAAGCGCCCCTTACATGCAGGTCAGTCTATCTTTGGATTATTTTCGGTGGCGAGGGTCACAGGGCTACGCGCGCTATAAGAGCCAATTTTGCTTATTTTTGAGAGCAATTTTTAAGACGAAAAGTGTCCCTTAACTGCTGGTCGGATGGGTTTTGGATTTTTGGGAAAACCGCTATTTTAGGGCAATTTTTGAGGCCTTATTTTTGGGGCTAAAAAGTGTCCCTTATCTCCAGGTCAGGTAGCGTTTACCATCTTAGAAGTGACGCAAGTCATGGAGCGCTCAGTCCTCCCAAATCGAGTCCTGCTTACCCGCCTTTTGACACTCCCTACGGATGAATCCTTAGGGATTCTTGCTTCAACGTTGATTGCCCAACCAAAAGGCGGGTCTTATATCTACTCCACAAGCTATGCAGCAACAGTTATTGCTGCGGTTCCCGTATGTCCTACGGTACCTTCTAAAACTCTTATACCTTCTGCCAATATATTTTTGGCGGCGTTAATATCCCGATCATGCCTGGCCCCGCAATTCTCGCATTGCCAGGATCGGACATTAAGCGACATTGCGTTTTCCTTTACCCCGCAACTATTACAGGTTTTAGAGGATGCAAACCATCTATCCACCTGGACAAAGATTTTGCCTCTTTCCTTGGCTTTGTATTCCAAAAAGCCAAAGATGGTGGCGAAACTTTGCATGGCAATACTTTTTGCGAGGTGATGATTCTTCATCATCCCTTCAACGTTTAAGGTTTCGGCGCATATCACTTGGTTCTCGCTGATTAGTTTCGCCGTCACCTTATGTAAATGGTCTTTCCTCTTATTCGCTATTTTCTCGTATGCCCTTGCTACTTTGATTTTTTGTTTTGTTCGATTATTCGATCCTTTCTTCTTCCTCGATAATTTTCTTTGTTCTTTCGCAAGTTTTCTCTCTAACTTTCGTGTACCAGTTACACCCTCAATTTTTTCTCCGTCCGAGGTGGTGACCAGGCTTGCAATCCCTAAATCAATTCCAACAGCCTTACCAGTCTTGGATTCTGGCGCTTCTGGAATATCGACGCAGGTAAACACGATGAAGTATTTACCGCTTGGTACTTGTTTAATCGTGGCAGAAACTATCCTACCCTCGATTGGTCTACTAATCCTGGCTTTTACCAACCCAACCTTGGGTATCCACACATGGGTATCATCTACGATTCTGGCGTAAGTTGTGCGGTAGGTTTTGCGAGACTTCTTTTTCTTAAATCCCGGAAAACCGACATTTTTTACCCTGAAAAAGTTCTTGTACGCCCGATCAAGGTCGCGCAAAGACTGTTGCAAGGCCTTGGAATCTATCTCAGCTAGCCAAGCAGTATCCTCTTGCTTCTTTAACCCAGTAAGCATTTTGGAACATTTGCAATAGCTAAGAGACTGCCCTGTTTCCTTGTAGGCTTTTATTTTTTCTTCTAGGAAACGGTTGTACACCCACCTTACGCACCCAAAAGTACGAGCAAGTAGCCGCATCTGCTCCCGGTTCGGGTATAGGCGATACTCAAATCCTTTTTCCATACCACCTATGTAGGGCGCGGGAGATTTTGCCAGTAACGACTAATGCCAACTATCAGTACGCCTTACACTCCTGCGGATGAATCCGGGGTTTTACGGCATTTTTAGATAAAGGTCAATATCAGCTTTGTTTGTCGAGGCCGTCGCAAGGAACTCAGCTTTCCCAAATCGAGCCCTGCTCACCTGCCCGATACAGGTCTATATCAGCCTTGTTAGTCGAAGCAGCTGCCAGGAACTTATCAGGCAGGCGCACCTCCACCGGGATAGCCTGGTCATACTGGTCAGAAAAGATAAAGATCGAGCCGCGCTCAACCTCGCGAGTAGGCCGCCCATGAGAATCCAGCTTCATGAGGTGCCGCATCGACTGCCAGTTATTCTGATCCCCCGCAGTACCCTTAATAACTCCCGGAGCAATAATCCGGTCAATCCTCTCCCCCGTAGGCTCCAGGTGCGAGAGCACACAAGCCGCAACCGCCTCCTTTTCGGCCTTCATCGGACCAATAAAACCAGAAGTCAGAAACTCTTCCAAGTCTGCTTCTTGCGCATCCGAAACCTTCTGAGTAAGCAGCCCTACCGCTACCCGCTGGCTACGCGCCAAGCGGCCAAGCTGATCAATCTCAGAAGCCGTAGACCCCAAGAAAATCCAAGCCTCATCAAGCATTACCAGACCGTCCCTACCCATTAAGGCACTAGAACAACCCTTTACCAGCATCCGAATGAGGTTAATAGCCACGCGTTGCGTTTGCGTTTCCGCCTCCGCGCCAGGATCAGGAAGCGGCAGCGACATATTACCCACCTCAATCAAAGTAAGGCCATCCCCAGCGCTAAGCACCTCCCCGCTATCACTTAACCCGCACATAGCCCTAAACAGGGAAGAAGATTTAGCCAGGCCAACTACCCTGTCAACCATATCCCGGTACTGGTCTTCTACGATCCCATCTCTTAGCGCCCGCACCAGGCAAGTACCAATAGAGCGGTGACCTTTACGGTGGCCATACGATAAGGCCATTTGCAGCGGGGTTTCATAGCTAGACAAATGCGGACCCCACGGGTTAACACTCGCCAACATCGAAGAAGCAAGCTCTATCCCAAAGCCCTCCTCGCTAAACCGCATCGGATCCAAAATGCCGTCAATACCTACCAAGTCGGATAGGTTAGCTACCGTGCCCCCCGCTGCCAGCACCGAAGCCGCAAGGGATGATTTAGCTTTCGGGTTAACAAAAATCGTAGGCCGCTGCCAAGAATACTGGTGCGCAACCCAAAGCCCCAGCATCGTTTTGCCAGACCCAGACTCGCCATAGATACCAAAAATAGGAGGCGCGTCCTGGTCCATAGCGCTCCTAGGGTCAAAATAGGCAGGAAGACTGTCAGCCTCCGTCATCCCCACCAGGCAACCCTTACCAGTATTATCTCCCACCCGAGACAGGCTCACGCACCCAGAATGTGCCATGAGCGTTAACGGCATCTCTAGTTGGATAGGGTTAGCCCTAACCGGGGAAGTTAGCCAACACTCCTTGAGCGCGAGCATTTGCCGAGAAGTCATCTCCACCGTAGAAAGAGCCGAAAAATTAGACCCAATCTCTTCTACCGCCCCATAAGCCTCCGGCATAGCAAACGTCACCCTAGCCTCAATAATGGTAGGTGGAGGATTATTACCCCGATACAAAGTACGCAAGTAAGATAAAGTCTGCTCTTTTTCCTCCAGCTCAATCTTGTCGAGCTTATTTTCCCGATACCGCTCGTTAATATCGGCAATATAGTTCTTGCGCTGCCGATCTAGCTCCTTAGCGGTAATCGTGCCGGGCTCTACTTTCGCACGCAGCGATACACACATAGCCCCACTATCAATCAGGTGAGCCCACCAACCAGCCTCATCACTTACCGCATCCGCCCACTCAATATTAATATCCTCAACCGCGCCAAAACGGATCGCATGGTGTCCATCAATAACCGGCCAGTTAGCAGGCTCCACCCCCCGATAGTAAAGATCCTGTCCAGCACGCGCCGCCCCCGCAGAAGAAAACACATGCAACCTGTCAGGCTCACTCATAATCGGGGTAGCAGAATTCCTGCCACTATTCCACCAGTTATCGGCATACTCAAGCTGGCTTCTAAGCGCAATCTGAAGTCCCGCCCTAGTCATAGCCGAGTTAACCCGCTCAAAATCAGCATCAAAATCCCGAAGCGGAGCACCCTCGGGGGTAACAAACTGCTCCATCACCGAAGCGATAGCGTCCTTAAACCCGGTAGCTGCGAGCTTTGGCACCAGACGCACCCCCAGCAGCGTAAAACGCTCCGAAACAGTCTTATCCCCATAAAGAGCACTGAGCCTATCAAAACTAGGATGCTTAGCCGGAGGAGAATAATAGCGGCGCAGAGAAATCTCAAGTAAGTGAATATCCCGGTAATCTGCCCGAGACATTTTCCGGTTTTGAATCCCGCCAGTCTTAGTGATCCCAGACAGGCTCTCTACCGCCCGATATAACGGTTCAGCAGTGCGAAGACGCAGCGCCAAAGTTTTAGCCTCTACCGTTGGCCCCATCGGGACCGCATAGTATGCCCACACCGATCCGTCAATCCCGCGAATCCGCCCATCCGCGTAAGTTTCTACCTTAGCTGTAGGGATCGGGGGCCGGTCCGGCATAGCGGTAATCTCCCGCCAAGCAAGATCAGCGGCTTTCTTTGGGTTGGCAGGGCCTCTATTCTTCCTCAGCATTCTCTATCCTGGCCCCCTTTTCGTCAATCTCCTTTCCAAACCGGTCAAAATACTTCGGCTTCTTCTTCTCCTCGATCTTGTCCGGGGTGGCCTGAGAATCATCAATGCCTTCCTCCCCGTTTTGATACTTCTTCAAGATCGGGCCAGTACCAGCCCCGCCCCAAGCCACAATCACCGGGGTAGCGGTGTTAGTCTTATCGGCCAAAAGGTCCATCTCAAAAGTGGGCAGATTTAGTGAATGGTTAACATCCGTCCCTTCCCAAATAACCGAGAGCACAACCCGCACGATCATTTGGGCAGGAATAACCCGGTTACCATCCTTATCTACGTTAGAGAATCCTCTAGCAGGGGCAACCTCCCCCATCTGGACTCGTTTAAGTTCTTGGACCTTAGCTAATGGAATATAGACACGCCCAGCTTTACCATCCCCGGTTACCTGCTTTAGAGCCGACGGGTCCCCGGAGGTAAAAGCTACCGCCCAAGCGTTAACTGCCGCCTCTAGGCCTTGCGGGGCGTTAACCGGGACCATGCCAGGCCAAGTTCTAAGATTTACTGACCCACCGGCGGGACGCTGCGGAGTAAGAGAAGGCTCCCCGTTAGCTTTAACCGACCCGGAAGACTCCACCACCGGGACAGTCGCGGTATAAAGGTTGCCTGCCGGATCCGAAACCGTCATGAAGTGCAGGTAGCTTTTCTGATTCGCAAGATCTTCTTTTTCATGTTTAGTTCTGCCTTCACTAAGCGGCTTTATTAACTCATAGCGGTCCCAGGACACAAAGCGGGCCCCTGGAAGTGGGGGAATATCGGTAGCTAGCCATTCTTGCAGTTTAGAAATAGCGACGGAGCGGCCTTGCACTTCGGCGGTAAGGGTGGTTTCCTGCTCGGGGGTGGCAGTAACTTTCGCTATCTCAGCTGGAAGCCCCGCAAGTAGCACAGAAAGTACTAGCAGTACCGGCATGAAACCGTAGGCGGCTACCTGTACATATTTGCGCAGAAAAAATGCTTTACGCACGCTGGGAGGCTGATATACCCCGGTGGTGGGTCGCTCATAAGATATGCCTGAACGCCAACCAGTTTTTTGCTTTCCCTTAGCTCTTTTCCCCACTGTTTATTCTTTCTCGTCCGGTTCGTCAGCTGCTACAGGTGATGGTTCTTCGCTAGCCTTTGCCGTTTCCAGGGCTTCCAACTGTCTTTTCGCGTGGAGGGCAACTTCTTCACTGTTTTCTAAAGCCTCTAGTTGGCGTTTCGCGTGGAGGGCAACTATTGCGTCTCTATCGAAAACCAGGGTGCGTAAAGTCTCCTCGTCTAAGCCGCCCTCCCTAACCAGGGCGCGCCGAATCTTCCCGTCCGGGTGCGTGGCTAAAGCCTTGGTGCACCTGTCGCATCTAACTCCCTTGGTAGGGCGAAAACAGATGCGCCAATGCTTTCGGTCGGGAGGAAACGGCACGTCCTCGCTAGGGTTGATAGGCCGCCAGGAACGACAAAACATGGCTTAGAACAGCTCCTTAGCCGCTTTCACCGCGTCAATCTGATCCGCCCAAAGCTCCTTAACCTGGTTCGCGGTCTTAAGTACTGCCTGCGGGCTGGACCCGCCCGATACTTTCTGGTCGAAATGCTCAAGGATAGTTTTTAAAATCTTGGTTTCTTCTTCACTTGCCCCCAGCAATTGCATAAGGCGGGAAGTTTCGTTGTCTTCTCCCCAAATATCTACTACCAGGTCAAGGGCTGACGCGTCTCTTGCGCTAGTTTTAGCAACGGCCACAGCTACGCGAGGAGCGTCATCTTCTTTCACGCCCAGTACGGCCCTAACAACGCCGCGAGCATCCTCACTTAAAGCCAGGTAATCGCTAGCGGCTTTAGCACCGGCCCGGCGAGCATTGTCTAGTGCTGCCTTGGAATAGGTTTTTTCTTTCGGCTTAGACTTTGCCTTCGGTTTCGGCTCGGGCTTAGGCTCGGGTGCCACTTCCGGTCCGGGGGTTACTTCAGGCACGTTTTCTTCCGGGGTATCTTGCTGGTCAAAAAAGTTGGTGGGAAAATCCATTTATTCCTCCGTGTCGTTGGATTTGTTCGCTTCCAAAAATGGCTATGCGTCAAGCCCGCTACTCGCCCGCCAACAATAGAAAGTATGAACAAGGTAAGCAGCGGCTAGAGAAAAAGGTGAGCTACCCCAATGCTGAAGACATTGGGGCTTCTTGTTTCGTCCAAGCATTGCCTGTTTTCCCAACGAACGCATAGTTCATTGGTGCTACTGGTCTTACACGTTTGTCCGCAAGAGTACTGCTATGCTCCGTAGCAGGGGCATTTTGAGACTGCCCTAGTCTTATCATGTTTTTGGCCGCGTGAATATCTCGATCATCACTGTATCCACAGGCTTTGCAAACGAAGATGCGTCTTCCTGGCTCGTGTTTGGTTTCGTGCCCGCAGATGCAGGTGGCGGTGGTGGCTAGGTATTTATCTAGCATTATCGCCCTTGGGCTGCGTTCTAGTTTTGCTTTTACGCGCCCTAGTATCGAGCCTTGTAACCGCTTGCCAGGTCTGATCCGGCCTTGTTTTTCAAACCACTTGTTCAGTGGCTCATCTTGGTAGTACACGGTTTCGTTCTTTAGTAGCTCATGTACTATCTTGTTTGCTATATCCTCCTTCTTGTTTGCATCTTTTGCTAGGACTTTCTCTAGGCGGGACAAGGTTTTTGCCCTGTTGTTTGAGCCGGGTTTTTGGCGAGAGATTTTTCTTCTCAAGCCTTTTGCGCGCTCACTTTCTTCAACCAGCACGTCAATCTTTGTCCCGTTAGAAAAAGTCAGGTGAGTTTTCACCCCCATATCCAGTCCAATAGAAGTACCAGGGGTAAAATCTTCAGGTTCCTTGTCCGTGTAACAAGTGATTGCTATGAAAAGTCCGTCCGGCTTATCCAAGAGTTTACAGTTGGCAAACTCAGCCTCGGCTGGTAACTGGTCTAGCCCGCGCACCCGCATCCAACCAGGGATATTAGCCAGCTTCACCTGGTTCTTTTCTCGGTTGATCTTGTGGGTTCTTCCATATTGAGAGAAGTTAGCCGATCTTACTTGTTTTCGGTATCGAAGCCTGCCAACCTTCTTACCCTTAGATTTAAGTTTCGATAGCGTCTTTAGGTTGGATCGCAAGCCATCTACAACGGATTGGGCTAGTTGTCCGCCAAGGACTAGGAATTCTCTTTCTTCCATGCCTTCAGGGGTCTTAACCTGGACTTTGCCATCTAGCTCTTTGATGTAACTTCTATCGAAACGTTCATTAGCAATACAGGAATTGGCCAGCCATTTGCTCTCTAAAAACAACCGGTTGATAGCTTCTTCTTGTTTGTTGTTTAGGTGGGATTGGTCGATCTTTATTTTTCGGGTGAAGCACTCCATTTTCGCCCGGCGAGCCCTAGTGGTCTTGTAAGTCTCCTTAATACGCGCATTTTTAGCCAGGCGGGTTTTCTCGCTTAAATTATTAGGCGCGCTTTCTCGTCTTGCCACTAGGTTTCACCTCCCAAAAAATGACTACGGATTTTCACTTGCACCACCTATGTAGGGCGCGGGGTTTTCCGGTGAACACCCCGCCAACAATAGAAAGTATGAGCAAGGTAAGTGGAAAGGCCGCAGCAGCTAGAGAAAAAGCGCGGCAAAAAGATGGCAAGTTCGGGGTGCAACCAAAACTAGAAGCCGGAATTAAACTCGAAGACCTAAGCGACAAAGACTTAAATACCTATACGCGCGACATGAAACATTGGGCAGACGGGCAAATGGCATTCAAGGAAATCTTAGAGGGTGAACTCACCCGCCCGGTCTATAAAGATATTCCCAGAGACGAACTGGTAAAAGCCTTAAAAGAAGAAATCGAAACTACCGCACGCTTTGACGGCTTTCTAAATGCCAACCCGGATATGGAAAAAGTATCTAACCGGGAAGAAATGGTGCAGCTTGCCAGTGCATATGAACAGGTAGGCACGGATGCTGCCCGGTCAATCTACCTATACCAAAGCGCTAGTGACGGTCTAAAGAAACAGCTTGCCGAATCCCAAGCGGAAGTTGCCCGGCTAAATGAACATATCGCTAGGTATGAAAAAGACAGGCAAGGTGGCGGGCGTGAAGAACGCCGGGAGCGTCCCCGTTTTGGTCGCGGAGGATACGGCAGCGGATACGGCAGGCGTAGAGGCATGAGTGCAAGAAGCGCCTTCTGGTCTGCATACGGAGTTGTCCGCACAACCATGTGGATACAAAGACTTGTGTCTCGTCTTTTCCGGCGCTGAAGTACGCGCCCTACATAGTAAGTGCGGCAAGGGACACCGAGGCACGCGCGCTGTCTTGGGGAACGAAAAGCTAAGCGGTTGCCGCAGGCAGTCTCCTTTCCTGCCGAACAGAGGCCGCTGGGCTGTGCGCGCACCGCCGCAAGGCGGGGCCCCACCCCCGCTTTGCGGCTTCTTCCTTCCCGCGCCACACAAGGGGATGTGTGAGGAAGAAAAGTTTAGCTGAAACAAGCCCTAAGCTCGCCGCAGAGATCCACCCTGACTCGGACATCAAAGCTGACGAAGTGACGGCTTTTAGTAACGACAAAAAACCACTTTGGGTGTGCAAACTGGGGCATACCTGGCGGACTACGGCTGGAAAGCGGTCGCGAGGGAGCGGCTGTCCATATTGTGCCGGTCAAAAAGCAATAAAAGGGGTAAATGATCTGGCGACTGTTAACCCGGAACTGGCATCCCAAGTGCATCCAGGCTCCGATATAAAAGCAGATGAGATTATGCCAAATTCCGGCAAAAGCCCTCTTTGGTTATGCCCGCTTGGACACTCGTGGCGAGACACCGCTGCCCACCGTTCCGCTGGGAGAAACTGTCCTTATTGCTCCAATAGAAGAGTGCTAAAAGGTTTTAGCGATTTAGCCACTACAAATCCTGAACTCGCAGCACAGGTTCACCCGAATTCAAAAATTAAAGCCACGGAAATTACAGAAAAGAATAACCACAAGAAATTATTGTGGTTGTGCAAAAGCAAACACATGTGGGAAACCACCCCTAGGCACCGACTGGAAGGTAATGGATGCCCATATTGCTCAGGAAGAAAACCGATAGTTGGCGAAACCGATCTAGCGGCCACAAATCCAGAGCTTGCAGCCCAAGTACACCCAAACTCAGACATCAAAGCTAACGAGGTTACGGCGGGTAGCAACAAAAAACCACTTTGGGTGTGCGAACGCGGGCATACCTGGAAAGCCACCGTGGAGAGCCGCAACAACGGTAAAAATTGTCCATATTGTTCAAACAGAAAAATATTACCGGGATTCAATGACCTAGCGACCACAAGCCCTGGGCTAGCTGAGGAAGTATCGCCGAAGTCAAAAATAAAAGCAACTGAAATAACCGCTGGCAGTAATAAGAAACTGTTATGGCGGTGCCACTTGGGCCACGAATGGAGCGCCCCGCCCGCCACAAGAACAGGGGGAAGCGGATCGGGGTGCCCCCAATGCGCTGGTTCGCAAGCGGAAAGAGACTTAGCCGAATTGGTTAAGTCTCTGCTCCCGGAAAATATGAAAATTTTGCGTAACGACCGCAAAGTAATTAAACCCTATGAGCTGGATATTCTTATCCCTGGTTTGAGTTTGGCCTTCGAGTTTAACGGTACCTATTGGCACTCCGACGAAATGATAAGGGCTAGTAAGCCACAATTCCCAAGCTCTAAAGCTTTCGATGACTTCAAGAAAGCCGAATGCGAAAAACAAGGGATAAAGCTGTTCTTCGTGCGAGAAAAACCCTGGACTGAAAATCATGAAAAGCAAGTAAAGAGGGTCGAGAAGATAGTGGCGACCGCGCTAAAGAAGGCCGCTTGACCCCGCGCCCTACAAAGTGAACATGGACGAAAAATGGGAGCTGGGATCAGCGGTCACAAACCTAGAAAAGGCAGAACAAAAGTTGCAGGCACTTAAAGCCAGTGGCAGTGAGCAATATGCTCAGGTGTATGCCGACTGCCTATCGCTATGCACCAAGATCACCCGCGCGCTGAAAATCTGCGAAGAAAAACTTGGTTAAGGATGGGGTGGCAAAATGCCACCCCACGTATGGGGGTCCATTTCGTTACCCCATCTTTAAAGGGGGGGTCGCGTTTCGCTACCCCCCTAGAGGGGGTTCCGTTTTGTTACCCCCTTTTCAGGCAAACGGATCGTAAGTCCCCCTGCCGCGAGAATCTACCGGCTCGTTAACTTCCGAGAAGGGTTCAGCGTCTACCGGTTCGGGAGCAAAGACAGGTTCTACTTCGCCTACACCTCCGTTGTAGGCTACGTTGCTATCAGGGGTAGCATCTTGCTCGGCGCTGCTAAAGTCGGAATCCGCCTCACCACAGTCGGGGATATACTCGTTGCTTTCCGCCCGTGGCTCTGGCTCGTCAGTTTCTAAGTCTTCTGAGAAAAGGTCAGCGAAACTGTCTACGTTTGTTTCATCTTCCTGATCAGTAACAGTTTCATTTTCAAGCGTTTCATCTGTTACATACGCCTGGTCAGTAGCAGTTTCAGTTTCAAATGCTTCATCTGTTACGTGTCCCTGGTCAGCAACGACTTCATCTGTTTCGTCTTCATCAACCAACGCCCCAAAATCTACCGAGGAAAAGTCAATGACCCCTAAGTCTTCGCCTTCCGAGCCGATAATATCCCCCTCAAAAACGGGGGTAGAGCTTTTTAGCTTGCTGGAAAAGTCGAGTTTTACTGACTCGCATATTCCCCGTGATTCAAGCATTGCGGGGATAGTTTCAGACGGCGGATGATCGTACCAAGTCTGGAACAGTACCCCACTACCGCTCATGGGTTCAAAAACGCCGCGTCCTTTGGGTGGATCGTCCCCTGCGTTAGGTGCGTTAGAAGGATCGCGCAAGGCTTGAGCTAAGTCCGTATAGGTTGCTTTGCCAAGATAAACCCTGGCCATGTTGGTGCGCAAGACAGTCCCAGATGGGATCGAGTCGAGCACACGGGCATTAATTTTCTGGCCGGCGCAACACAAATGTATGCCACTAGACCTGGCTTCCATCGTGATTCTGGAAGCTATCGTTCCGATCTTTAGCGAAGCATCCCGCCTTGCCCTGGCTTCTTCCCAATCACGAATAACCTCTGGGCTTTCCCCTACCGGTTTAGGTGGCAGCTTATCGGGCATCACCAGGGACGTAAACTCGTCAATAAACACCAAAAAATGCGGGGGACGTACCTCATCTGGTAAGTCATCTATGGTTTGCGCTCCGTATTTTGCGTTAAGGTCAACCCTGCGCCGTACCTCATCATAAATAGTCTCCATTAAAGCACTGGCCTCTAAATGATTAGTTGCCATACCCGCCATGAAAGGCAGCAGCATCTTAAAATCAGCGCCCCGCTTTTGAGTATCAATCAGGCACACCTGGACTCCCTTAGCGAGCGCCGAGGCTAAAATGTAGTCAGCGGTAATACTCTTACCACTACCAGTGCCACCAGCCACCATAAGGTGCGGATCGGTTTTCATATCCCAATACCCGCTCGTGCCATCAATAAGATCACAAAATGGAATCTGGAGCGGTTCAGTTTCGTCTAGCACTTCCCATTTAGGTGGGGCGGGGAACGGCACCGGGTCTTCCGGGCTAACCAGCAAAGCAAAATGGGTAGGGTCTTTCGTCTCCCCCAGGGTTAAAAATGCGTTCGAGGTGGCCGCCATTAAAGCTGGAAGTTTCTCTTTAACTCGCCCGGCGGTAATCCCTGGCGGGGTCTTGAACTCAATTCGCTCAATCTTAGGGTTAGACGGCAAAAACTTCGCCTCTACCACTTCGGGCACTACCCCGGAAGTGCCAGCTACCCGAACGGAAGAAAAAGCGTTTTGCCATGCCAGGTTCGCCAGCAAATCTAGCGGCGCACTAGGTTTAAGTTTTACGCCGGTATCGCGGTAATGCGCTCCAGTAACAATCGTGACCTCGCCTGCATGAGAGCCAGGTCCTATCCAAAATACGCCTGAGCCGCAAAGGGCGCTGGCCACTTTATCGGCTTTGTCTCTAAGCATGGGGCCAGTAACCCCGCCAGCAAGCCGCACCCGAAGCTGCCACAAAGATTTTCTAGACGCAGGCAGGGTTAGGCATTTAGACTCCATTAGATCTGGACGCGGGAATTTAACTTTATCGAAGGCCGTATCTAGCTGGTGTTTGATAATCCATCCAGGGCTAGTTCTACCGTCTTCTTTTACCTGTTCGGGGCTTAGCGGCATAGGGGAATCACAATAACGCACAGTGAAGGCTAGCGGGTGCCTCGCTCCCCTCATGTAGTAGGGCACGGCGCTAACAAATCCTGCCCCCTTTAAAGTTGTAGACAGCTGTTTTTCTAAGCTAGCGGTAAGTATCTGGTCCATCTCTACGCCTTGACGGGTAAGAAAAGATTCGCTCAAAATCTCATTGCCGCCGTAGGTAGCATTTGTTCTTACTGCCCATTGCAGACGGGGACGGTTAGTATCCGATATGCCCTTAATCGTAATCTGCGCATAGTGGCTCGCCCACTCCGCCCCCACTTCAATAGAGGTGACTACTTCATCAAAGGCTTCCTGGGCATCTGGGCTAACGCTTGTCAAAATCTGACCGAGCGGAGAATCTGGGGACAAATGCTCCATAGAGCTGTCCCCGTAGACCACCATCCCCTCTAACGCGGTAAGAGAAGTATTTCCAGGGTCATATATGCCTGCTATCTGGTCACTGATTAACTCTAAGGAGCTAGAAGGGCTAGCTAGAAAAATCGACGGATAGGAAGGCTGAGACTGTTCCGGCTTTTTCAGTCGCAAAATGTTAGGGACCTTTTTCGCCTGCTTTTCTGTCTTAGTACAAAGTGCAATCTCGGTTAGATATAGCGGGATCGTTGGGTCGCCGTATTCTTTTTGAGCCTGGTTTAAATCCATCTCGATTAGTATTTTGGCTTGGCCTTCGTCGGTAGTCTTAGATACATCAGCGCCTTGTTTTTTCTCGCAAACCAAAAACAGGTTCGGGTCTACTACCCCGTCCTCGCTTTTAAGTAACACCTGGGTGTCCTGCCCGCTCCCGGTGCCAATAGCAAGTTTGTTTCCAAGCGCGCTAACCGCATTTTCTGAGCTTTGAGAATGTACTAGCCCGGCTCTAAAAGTCATGACCTTAACCATCTCTAAGTCATCTATTGCCTCTAAGACTGGCAGGCCTTCGGTCTTGGAAGTGATCGCCCCGAAAACCTTATCCCACCTATCTCGCTCACTTTTGATAACGGGAGCGTCTTTATCCCCTAGCGCGGCAGACAAATATAATCCTGCTACCCCAAGAGCAAATCCTGCCAAATGAACAGGTGAAAAACGCGCGTACTCAAACCAGGAGGGAATCGTTCGGGCCGCAAAGACGGAGGCGACAAAACTGGCAACAAATATAGCTAGCGCGATAAGTGCTTGGTAGCCATAAACCCCAGTTATTTTCTGCCTCTCGCGCCGCCGAAGTGGATCAAAGGTGTAATCGCGGGCCGTGCCGATAGCAAGCACCATCCAAGCTATGCCTGCCCCATTTAGCAAACTGAAAGCAGGCTTTGGAGTAACTACCCCGAGGGTAAGCAGTCCAAAACCAAGGGCAGCAAGGGGAAGCGGAGAAAGCAAAACGTTCAAGTTCAGCGGGATTGCCACCGGTAGTACGGCTCTCTTATAAGCAGCAAAAGAAGGGTCTAAGTCCTGCTGCTTTCGGCTACGGCTTTGAGATTGGACCGGAGGGTTAGCGGCAATCTCGCAATAGATAGCAGGCAAAAACGCTAGGATAACCCCGCCGGGGTATCCAGAATAGATAGCAAATATCGCCCCCGCTATCCCTATCGGTATCAGTAAAATTTGATCCATCATCTCCCCTTGGACCTGAAGACTAGCTCGATCTCGTTTAGAATCACCGGGTCAGGAGGAGCTAGAGGCGAGCTAGACACCCGTTTAGCAATAAACCTATCCAAGGTATAGGCACGAGCCCCTAGTGGCTTATATAAGCGAACATTCGCCTCGCCGCTGTTACATAAAACGACAACCGCCGGGGTAAGGATCCTCGCCCCCAGTGGGGCTAGGTACTTTTCTAGGTCAGCTCTGAGCATCAGATAGGTTCTCTTATCCGCGTGCTTTAGACGTTCAAACCTCGGCCCGTTTTTACCTTTCCCCCACCGGAATGTGCGCGAGAAGAAAGTGAAGTAAAACCCTGGAGCCCACACTTTCGTGTCCACAAGGAGCACATCTTTTCCGCTCACGATTAAATGGTCAATATTTGCGTCCCGGCCCGGAACCGCAAGATCATGAAACAGCGCCGGGCAGGAAGGCGAAGAAAAATAAGGCTCTAGCGCTTTAGCAACTTGCCGCTCTCCCGCCGCCCCGATTTTGGCCACTGCTTCGTTTTTAGCCCACGCCCCACCCTTGGCCGCTGATGCTCCACTTGCTCCGTAGACGCTCACTGGATCGCCCCCACAATTAGGGGCACTACGATCTGGAAAATAACCCCGAGCCCAATAAGCACGGTTACAGCTACGGCGAGAAACTTTCCCCACCCATCTTTCAGGAAAGAGTTAACTTCCCGAGATTGGTCATCTACTTCTTTGGAGATTCTGTCTCTAAGCGCGCCCATGACTCCTCCTAGTTTTGGTGTTTCGCTTTCACGGGTGGCTATGCGTCATCGCGCGCTTGGGGGCTCAGTTTTTTGGGGAAACTGGCAAAACTGGCAGTCGATATACCAAAAACTGCCAAAACTGCCACTTTGAAATCGGGAACTGCCACTCGATTGGCAGTTTTAGGGGCCAAAACTGCCACTTTTGTACCAAAACTGCCAATTGGGATTTTCTACCAAAAACGTTACTACCAGGGTAAACGT
>CAMYAU010000024.1 GCA_947253735.1 uncultured Varibaculum sp.
AAACGTCGCCTCGCATATCCGATTGAAAAATATTCTGAAGGGATCTATGCGGTCATTGATATGACCACTACCCCGCAGATTGCTGAAGAGCTGACTCGGCAACTGTCGCTAAACGAATCAGTTTTGCGCACTAAGTTGCTGCGGCGCGATTAAGATCGCGGAGAGGAACGAAAATGGCTGGAGAAACCCAGATAACGATTATTGGGAATCTGACTGCAGACCCCGAGTTACGCTACACCGCGCAATCGGTACCAGTTGCTTCGTTTACCGTAGCTTCTACTCCCAGAACCTATAATCGTGGATCCGGACAGTGGGAAGATGGTACTGCCATGTTCTTACGCTGTTCTGCCTGGCGGGAAATGGCCGAAAATATTGCTGAATCTTTAACCAAAGGAATGCGGGTGATTGTTCATGGTCGCTTGCAACAACGCAATTGGGAGCGGGACGGCCAAAACCGTTCTTCGCTAGAGATTCAAGTTGATGAAATCGGGCCTTCTTTACGCTATGCGCAAGCCCAAGTTACCCGGATTCCCCGTGCAGGTGCAGGGGGATTTAGCCAGGGTGGTCAGGGTGGATTCTCATCGGGCGCTCCAGCTGGCAATTTCAATCAAGGTGGCGGATTTAATCAGGCTGCTCCCACAAATCTGGGAACAGGTTCGATGGGTGCGGCGCAACCGTCCGCGGATGACAATCCCTGGGCTACTTCTGCTGCCAGCGATAACGGTGATGAAAACGAACCGCCGTTCTAAATTTTCAGGATAAGACCTCAGGGTCACACCATTAAGGAGTAAATATGGCGAAGAAAGTTCTTCGCGCGAAGCCGATAAAGAAAAAGGCTAATCCGCTACGTAATTTGCCGGTTGAAAAAATCGACTATAAAGACACCCCGTTCTTGCGGAAGTTTATTTCCGATCGTGGAAAGATTCGTTCGCGCCGGGTTACCGGAGTTAGCGTTCAGCAACAGCGCGCCATCGCTAAAGCAGTTAAGAATGCCCGCGAAATGGCGTTGCTTCCCTACACAAGTTCTGGTCGCTGATAGGAGGGTCTAGTCATGGCAACAGCCAAAATTATTTTGAATATGGATGTACCGGGGCTGGGTTCTTCCGGTGACGTAGTAACCGTAGCTCGCGGCTATGCCCGCAACTACCTGGTACCGCGGAAAATGGCGCACCCTTGGACTAAGGGAGCTCAAAAACAGATCGACGAAATGATTCGGGCTCGCCGGCGCCGGGAAATCTCTAACGTAGAGGATGCTCGGGCAGTACGAGACGCTATAGAAGCCCACGACACCGTGGTGGTTTCTAAGCGGGCGGGTCATTCCGGTCGCCTCTTTGGAGCAGTATCCACTCAGGATGTGGTGGCTGCGGTTAAAGAACAGATCGGGCAGACCATAGATCGGCGTAAAGTTATTATTGAAAAGCCGATTAAAGTGGTTGGAAAATATCAGATTCAAATCAATTTGCATGAAGATATTAGCGCCAAACTGTTTGTAAATGTTGAGGGTGGCAAGTAGTTAGATATCTACTAGGCAGCGCTTAGCTAATAAAAGTAGGGTGAGCGAGGTTAAAGCTTCGTTCACCCTACTTTTTTATCTGCAAATAAAATAGACAGCTGCAAGCAGTAAAAGAAATTAATTTAAAGCAGTTAGAGCCAGGCGTCGGTACGGATACGTAGCCAGAGCGAAGCCGCTCTCCCTCCGATAAAAATCACTCCATAAACACCCCATAAACCGGCCAAGGCGACATTGCCAGCAGGTAGAAAACCAACAAGTAAAACGGCAGGTAGATAGCTAATAAAAACTACCGCCATTGCCCCGGCTAAATATTTACTATCATCGGCTCCTATCAGGTAACCGTCATAAATGTAAGTTAAAGCTGCCAAAGGCTGTACTAAACCCACCACAATTATTCCGGTGGTAGTTACGGTTAATACCTGGGTATCAGAAGTAAACAGATGAGGTAGTAGCCGGGAGCTAGCTGCAAAAACTACTCCAATCAAGGTTCCAAATATTAGTGCCCAACGGTTTAATTGCGCGATGAGCGAGCGAATTTTTTGTTTGTCTCCCTCTCCTAGTGCATTTGCGAGCAATGCTTGAGCCGCAATCGCCAAGGCATCCAGGCCAAAAGCAGCGAGCGTCCACAGGGTTTTTAGAATCTGATAGCCTGCCAAAGTTACTGCCCCAAAGCGAGCCGCCTGCCAAGTAGTGACAACGATGGCACCTTGCAAAAATAGCGAACGAAAAACCAGGGGCACCCCATGCAGTCCGGAACGAAAAATCAGTTTTAGATGAGGGCGTGCAGATACTCCCTCTTGACGCAGTTTCTTAATCACCACGATCCACAACCAGATAGCCATAAAGAACTGGCTGATCGCAGTGCCAGCACCCGCACCAGCTACTCCCAAAGAACAGCCAAAAATCAAAAAGGCCGATACCGGAACATTGAGAACTGCACCGCTGGTAGTTACCAGCAGAGGAGTGCGGGTATCTAATAGACCTCGTAAAACCCCGTTAGCAGCTAGAATCGAAAGCATGGCTACTAGCCCCGGTGCCGACACTCGCAAGTAAAGGACTGCAAAGATCCCCACCTGCTGTCCCGCACCAAAATAGCCAATTATTTGGGGAGCGCAAATGATTAAAAATGCGGCAAGCATGGCTCCGAGAAGCGCCCCCAACCACATTCCCTGTACCCCTAAACGTAAACCTTGGGCGCGCTCACCAGCCCCCATTGCTCGGCCCGTGACCGCGGTGGTGGTGTAAGCAAGAAATACACAGATCCCGACAACCAGGGTAAGTACCGTAGAACCTATAGCAAGCCCGGCTAACTGTGAGGTACCAACATGTCCCACCAGAATGGAGTCTGCCATAGTGAGCAGGGGTTCGGCGATCAAGGATCCCAGAGCAGGTAACGCCAGAGCTAAAATCTTGCGATTAAGACTGGTTTTTCCTGGCTTATCCACGAATCTTCCCCTATTTCCTATACACAATCTGTGAATAACTCTGTTAGTAGTTTCCCAGTTTGTTGTGGGTTTATAAACTTGACGTTACTTCTTACCCACATTCTTAGCCAATATTTCCACAAGTTCTTCACATCCTCCGCATCAATTTGAAGTAGTTTTCAACAAGAGATTTCTGATTTCAGGGCGAGATTATGGCACAATCGAAGGGTTTCAAATTGTTTCTAGGAGGTTGCGATGGCAGATTTTGATCGTACGCCTCCCCAAGATATCGCCGCTGAACAATCGGTATTGGGAGCGATGATGCTCTCTAAAGATGCGATCGCTGATGTCACTATGACGATTAGGGGAGAAGACTACTACCGTCCGGTACATCAGATCATTCACGAAGTGGTTCTGGATCTATTTGGTCGCGGCGAACCGGTAGATGCGGTAACCGTAGCCGGACAGTTGAAACGTCGCGGTGACCTCGAGCGAATCGGAGGCGCCCCCTATCTGCATCAATTAATCTCCGGGGTACCTACCGCGGCGAATGCGGGATTTTATGCCCGAATAGTGCGGGAGAGGGCACAGCTGCGTTCCCTGGTTCAGGCCGGTACCCGGGTGGTACAGCTAGGTTATGCTGACGATGGCGGGGACGTTGATGAACTTATAAACCAGGCACAAAGTGAGATCTATGCGGTCAGTGAACGTGGGGATAGCGAGGACTATCGGCCAATCACCGAATTTTTAGATAAAACTGTTAGCGAATTGCAGGAACTGCAAAAAAATGGGGGCATGTCCTCTGGGGTTCCCACCGGGTTTTACCAGTTAGATAACCTCACTCACGGTCTGCATCCGGGACAATTGGTGATTGTGGCAGCTCGCCCGGCGATGGGTAAATCCACCCTGGCTCTCGATTTTTGTCGAAATGCCGCCATCCATAACGGTATGGCCGCAGTAATCTTCAGTCTCGAAATGGACGGGACTGAGATTTCTCGCCGCATGATTTCTGCCGAATCCGGAGTGTCCATGTCGCGACTGAGTTCTGGAGATTTAGAGGACGCGGACTGGACCAAAATAGCGCAGGTACTTTCTCGCTGTGATCAGGCTCCGCTGTATATAGATGATTCTCCGAATATGACCATGCCAGAAATCCGCTCTAAATGCCGACGGCTAAAGCAACAAAATGATTTAAAACTGGTAGTGGTGGACTATTTACAGTTGATGAGTTCGGGTAAACGAGTAGAGTCCCGGCAACAGGAAGTCGCCGAGTTTTCCCGTTCGCTTAAACTATTGGCGAAAGAGCTAGAAATCCCGGTGGTGGCAGTGGCTCAGCTAAACCGGGGACCTGAACAGCGAACTGAACATAAACCAATGCTTGCTGACCTGCGAGAATCTGGTTCTTTGGAGCAAGATGCGGATGTGGTAATGCTATTAAATCGCCCCGAGGTTTACGATCAGGAAGATCGTCCGGGGGAAGCGGATGTGATTGTGGCTAAGCACCGTAATGGTCCTACCGCGACTATCCCGTTAACCTTCCTTGGTCGCTTGTCTAAGTTTGGTAATCCGGCTCGCGAATAAAGTAGTTTTGGTGGGTTTGTCCGCTGCGTCCTCTCCCCGCCTTAGTGCCCGGGAAGCGGTAGCCGAGAATGGAAAGAACGCAGCCATTTCGGAGCCCACCAGTTAGCTTTTCCGCAAATCTCCATAATGGCGGGCACTAGTCCCATGCGCACTAAAGTGGCGTCGAGTGCTACCGCCACCGCTAAAGTAAATCCAATCTGTTTAATTGCTTGGATACCTCCGGTCGTAAAGCCGAGGAACACTACCAATAAAATCAAAGCCGCAGAGGTAATGGTAGAAGCGGAGTGGGTAAGCCCTTCTCGAACCGCCTGCTTATTATCTCCGGTTTCATCCCAGATTTCCTTTACCCGAGAAACTAAAAACATTTCATAGTCCATTGACAGGCCAAAGCCGAAACAAAAAACGATAGCAACCACATAGGATTCGATTGCTCCTAGAGAAGTGAATCCCAAGATTTTTTCCCCATTGCCATATTGGAAAACCCATACTGCTACCCCCAGGGAAGACATTAGGGAAACCATGTTTAACACTAGGGCTTGCAGGGGCAATAGTAGGGCCCCGGTCATGAGGAACAGCATGAAATAGGTGGTGAGGGCGACCGCGATAAATACGTAGGGAGCGTATTCGTAGAGGGTATCTTGGAAATCGCTTTGTAGCGCGGCTTCACCAGTTACCCAAGTTTTAAAGGGCGCAGGTAGTTGCCGGACCTCTTGCATTTCCTGTTTTACCTGCGCTGCAAAGGCATCTTTTTCCTGGGTATAAACGTCAATAGCAGCGTATTGTTTACCCTCAATTTTCAGGTCTTCAGCAGGTCTAATTCTTTTAACGTGGGACAGCGGTTTCACATTTTGTTCTGTCCAAGCTTGTAGCTGCCTGGGAGTGGTTTTCGCGATTACCCGGATCTGGGGGTTAGCTGAGTCGGGGAAGCGATCCCACATATCCCAGAGCGCTCCGATTTGGGGAATAGATCGCGGCATCGATTCGACGGCCGAAGAGCGCATTTGCATCTGGTAAAGCGGAAGTGACATCACTACTAGCAGCATGGTTACCACAATTAATACTGGCCAGGGACGGCGGGTTACAAAAGTTGATACCGCACGAAAAACCGGGGAAGGGTCATCCTCGGAACGCTCGCTTTGGCGCCGTAAAATATGGCGCCGTACCCAGTTCACCCAGATGGCAACGGAGGAGGGAGAAGCCAGGCTGGGACCAAACAGCATCATTAGGGCAGGCAAGAGGGTCATATTGGAAATCATCGCCAGCATAGTTACCGCTACTCCACCTATGCCCATTAGGCGAAGGAGCGGTAGCGGAAAAATACACAGCCCCAGGATTGCCATGGATACAATCAGGGCCGAGAAGAAGACGGTGGCACCGGCGGTATCCATGGTTTTATCTAGGGCCTCAAGATAGGGTTTACGGGCGTTAAGCAGTTGTTCCCGATAGCGTTGGCGAGAAGAACTTATTATTTTCTTTGCATTTTTGCCGCGTGAGGAAACCAGTAGCTGAATGAGGCGGGGGTAAAAGATGAAAGTATCTTCTTGGCCATGAATACCGCGTTTATGCAGTTCGTGTCGATAGCGGGATACGATTAACAGCCCGTAGTCAATCGATAATCCTAATCCCAGGAAAGAAACAATATTGACTACGAAAGATTCCACGGTTATCAGGTAGGTGAGTATCAAAATCAGCATCAAAGTGATACCAATGGCACCTCCGGCACCGATTAGCGGCATCAGGGCAGCTAGCATTCCCCCAAAAACTATCGCCATGATCAGTAGGGAGATTGGAATAGAGATTCCTTCCCCTCGTAGCATATCTGCCTTAACCTGCCCATTGGCAGCAGCCTGTAGACCGATATTATCTACTACATTAACGGTAGCCTTAACGGGGGAACCCGAAAAATATTCCGGTAGTTCCTCTAAAATTTCTGCTACCTGGTCGCGAGCACCCGGATCCACCTGGTCATAGCCGCTGGCGGTTAACTGTACATTGATCAGAAATGTTTTTCTGTCCCCGGCGATCATTTGTTTTAGCTGACTAGATTGGATAGTTTCCCAAGTCGAAGGCAGGCGAGCGGAGAAGGCCTTTTTTACTTCCCCCTCCGCGCGTGCCTTTGCCTTTTCTATTTGGCTTGGCGAAGCACCCTTAGCCGTCGCAAGTTGCTGTGCCTGAACTCGACCCTGTTCTAAAGCCTCTTCCAAAGCCTGAGCGATTTTTTCTTGAGCCTTTTTTCCGGCTGGTAGCTGGGGGTCAAAAGCGCTGAAGGGATCAGCAATCCCCTTTACTGCTTTTACTTTTAATAGGTCTCGGTGCAGCGGATGCAGCATTTTGGCTATCTGGTCAGCATTTTTTTCTAAACCGGATATTTCAACTACTGCCGTCACTGGATAGGTATTCGCGTGGGCCTGTTCGTAAAGATCCTTACCAACTGCCGACTCGGAGGAGGGACTGGCAGGCTGGGGGGTAATTAGCCGTTCGAACAGTGGTTTTCCGCCGAGACCTGAAAACACTGCCACTACCGACAGGGTTAACGTCAGGAGCCAGATAGTCACAGTGAAGCCGGGGTGTTTGCCCCACCAAAAATGCTTCATCCGTTTCATAACTCCAATTGTGATGCCTTGGCCGCTTTAGTGCAGCGAAATCAGACATAGATTTAAAGCAAGCTCGTCGAATAAAACCGGTATTAGGGGATTAGGGAGCATGTCCAATAAATATCTGGCTATTTCATCAAGGGTTAAGTGAGGGAAAGCAAAAATTCTAGATCACATATTTATTAGAAAGAGATGCGGAGCAGTTATTAAATCAGAATTTTAAGAACCAAAATCTTCAAGCCAGTCAGCCGCAGGCAGGTGAAAATCGCTTCCTGCCTGTTTTAGGATCTGCGCCATTAGAGCATCAGTATCTTTTGTTACCCGATTTAAACTGGTATTCACCTTACTGCTACCGGGTGCAATATGCTCTATTTTCCAGTATTTTTGACGAGTTTTTAGGGCCGCTTGATTACAGTAAACAAGCATTTTCCCAGCGGAGACCAAAGCTTCCTTACTGTTTGATTCCTTATTGATGTGGAGTATCACTACCGCCAAGTTGTAGTTAACTTGGCAACCGGCTAATACAGCCTGGGGCTCGGTCATTTTTGTTTCCAGTACAAACGGCATTTTCTTCTTAGCACGGGAAAGATATTTATCGGCTTTTTGCAGTTCGCCGGCGTTTAGATAGGTAGTTCCTAGGTTGTAGTTAATCAACCAACGATCCGCTGAAACCCAAGAGTTAGCTTGGCGTAGACGTAGATCCTCAGCGAGCGAAAGATCTCCGACCCGGTCTGCTCGTACCGCCTGCTGCTCCACCGCCCAACTTCGGGTTTGCAGTCCGGAAACAACGAGCAGGCAAAGCACGATTAGCGTTATCGGCACTATCCAAAATCGTGATCTGCGAGGAGGCTTAATTACCAGGTCTTGACGGGTAGTTAAGGATTGGGCATGGAGTTGGGCACGATAACTAATCTGGGAGAGCGCGGTAGTTAGCGCAGCGGCGTCGTTGGGAACCTGGGCGCTCACTTGGCTGGAAGTTTGTCCGGGGATTTGCCTGGGATGAGAAATGGCAGAAATCAGGGAAGCCAGTTCTGGCCAGTCAGTAGCCAGTAACTGCTCGGGGCGATAGTTAGCCCAACCAGCGGTCCGGTAATACTGTTTGGAAAGGTTAAGTAAAATTTTCCCGAGGACGGCTTGGCGAGAGCTAGTATCTAGAGCGGCGAATTGGGGATCAGAGCTTAAGGCAAGTAGCCGCTGACGGTAAGCATCAAGCAGCCGGCACAAATTTTCGTGGCGACGACCGCTAAAAGTGAGGATAGGGGAGCGGACGGCACTTTGGTAAAAGACGATGGTCCATACCACTAGTACCGCCGCTACCACTATCATGGCAGCTGAACCTAGCAGCGCCATAAAGGAATGCTCCATTAGGGGCTGGATAGGAAAGTTGCTGCTTAAGTTTGGGAGCATCAGCTCCACCCGTTAATTTAGCTATTCGCCGGTGGTTTCGGCGGCATAAAAGATTGCTGCGGCAGCGGAGAGGCCTGCGGGTATGGCTGCGGCTGTCCGCTTTGGCCTGCCGGAGGTACTTGTCCACCATAGTAGGGCTGCTGGGGGTAGGGGTAAGCAGGATACTGTCCCTGCTGATAGTACCCGGGATATTGATTAGTCCGTGACTGATTCTTAAATACAGTCGTCAGGTCAGTGACCGGTTGCCGGGAAATAATCTGGTAGATCGCCAGTACGATAGCTACCAGGACCACCAGAGAAAATGCCCAGGTTAAACCGCCGATTATCCAATAAATCCAGCTAACTTTTTCTAGCGACCCACCGAAAAGACTTCCAACTAGGCTTATACCATGACCATCCTGGTTAGGGCCTAGGAAGCAGGATGCCGATTCGGAGGCTAAACCAATAATGAAATTGGTCAATCCTAAAACAGCGGTTACTCCCAACAGCACAAAGTAGGCAGGCCGGGGTTTAATAACCGAACAGGCAGCGGCTGCTATCAAGAGGATCATTCCCACCGCGTGGATGACCGGAGTGGTGGTTGCTGCCAGTAGTAGGAAAAGACAAATCGGAAGAATGGTTCCCGCAGAAATGGGTTCGCTAGGTTTGTTTGAAAGCACTGATCCGGTAACTATTCCCGCGATCATCAGCAGGAATACCAAGATGGAAAAAATTAATAAAGTCGTCAGCAGAGATGAATTTGATTTGGAGACTCCGATGACAAAATTTAGCAATACGCAAAACCATCCGGCGGTGATAACTCCACTAGCAACCCAAACGGTCACTTTGGTAAAGGTTCCTACCTGCTTGGTCCTAGCGAGAATAAAGGTTAATAAAACCGCATGTCCTGCACCTAAGAATAACCAGCCGGTACCCATACCTGCCATTGAGGAGTATTGGGAGGCTGCAATCACGATGTAGCCAACCAGAATCAACAGTAAAGAAATCGGGATAAACCAGACGCGGTTTCGTTTGATACTGCCTAGCAGCCAAGACAAATCAGTGCCTTGCTGGGGAACGGGCGCACCCCCTGGGTATGCAGCTGGAGGATAAGGGTATTGGCCAGTAGGTCCATTTCCTCCCGGTACCGGGTAGGCGGCGGGGGATAATCCCGGCTGGGGATTTCCCTGCGGCAGATTGCTGGGTGGATAGGGATAATTTGGGGACGACATTTTTCTCCCGACTCTCTCGGCAAATAGGTTAAGCTAACTTCCTGGATAAAGTTATCAGTAACACCAAGTTTAGGTTCACTGCCTGCTCTAAGCAATAATTGCGTAATATCGTGATGAAAATGCTAACTAAAATCACAGGGTTGAAAGTCTAGGCGTATGGGAATATTTTCGGCAAAGATCCTTTAATAAAGTTCGATCATCTGGTTGAAACAGAGTTTTAGAATTTTATCTGACCGAGATTTCAAGCTTTTTACTAGTTCCGGTCCGCCGCAGGTGGGCTTAATCTACAATTGCAATCGATAATGCCTAACGGGAGGGAGCACAATGACGCATCCGGAGCGGCAGGTGCCCAGCGATCATGAGCTAGAAGCGCTCCTAGCTGACACCCGCGCCCTCCTGGCAGAAAAAGCACGCTGGGAAGATGACCAAATAAACCGAGACCTAAACGTGTTATTACACCGGGTAAGGGGGGTAAAACGAGTCTCTTACTCGCAGGTATTGCGTCAGCGTGCCCAAAGCTGGAAGACACAATTAGAGCCCGCGAGCACATCCTTTTTTGAAAGGCAGTTTCCTAACACTGTATCGCTTTTGCCCGACCTGATAGTTGAGGACGATTCCCCCGATCAACTGGCTGATCAGCTGGCACGCTCAGAGAAAAATATCCAGGAAAAATATCCCGAGGAAGAAAGCTTGGATTTCTACGGGACAGAAGATGTCTTTGAATCTGTTGACGGTGAGATACCTCCAGATTCGGAAAAGTAATTTGTAATCACCAGCTAGGAGGTAGCAAGGATGCTAGTACTAACTCGCAGACGCGGAGAAGAAATCGTGATCGGGGACCAGGTGGTGATCACGGTGGTGGAGTCACATAAAGACTCAGTGAGGCTGGGAATTAGTGCCCCTCGGGAGCTAAGCATCCGTCGCGGCGAACTCCTAGACCAACCCGCCAGAGAGCGTCTGGGATTGCAGGGACCAGGACCAGCGTCTGAGGAAACGACACCGGAAGAATAGTTTATTCTTCCCGCCCCGCCGGGATAGCATCCTATTAGCTGGACTTATAGTGCGCGCGTAAAAGGCGCCGAGTACGATAAAAATAAGTTATCCACTAATAAAAATGCGGATAAAAATGTATTGGTATTTGAAAAGCCAAAACTATAAGGAGTAACTGTGCGAATTGGAGTTCCCAAAGAGCCCACGCCGGACCAAACCTTGGTCGCCGCCACTCCGGATACGGTAAAGAAACTGATCAAACTGGGATACCAAGTTCTAGTTGAGAAGGGGGCAGGAGAAAAAGCCGCCTATCTAGATGAGCAGTATTTCCAAGCCGGAGCGGAAATCGTGGACACTCAGGAGGCCTGGCAGGCCGATATTGTTACCGTCCTAGATACCCCCCCTACCAACTACCTGGATCTAGTTAAGCCCGGGGCCCTATTGATAGCCCGAATGGCGCCCGGTCGTCACCCCGAGACGGTTGATGCCCTGGTAGAGCGCGGTATTACCGGGTTTGCGATGGATACGGTTCCGCGCATCTCTCGGGCACAGTCCATGGATGTACTCTCTTCTATGTCCAATGTTTCTGGATATCGCGCGGTTATAGAAGCGGCAGAAAGCTTCGGTCGGCTCTTTACCGGTCAGGTAACTGCCGCCGGAAAAATTCCGCCGGCCAAGGTCTATGTGATCGGGGTGGGGGTAGCCGGACTCGCGGCTATTGGCACCGCCAACTCTATGGGAGCCCAGGTTAGCGCTACAGACGTGCGCAGTGAAACTGCCGAGCAAGCAGAGTCCGTGGGGGCCACCTTCGTTCCTATCCCGATTGCGCAAGAAAAATCCGATGACGGTTACGCCAAAGAAATGAGTGCGGATCAAGCCGATGCGGCCACCAAGCTCTACACCGAGCAGGCCGCCGCGAATGACATCGTGATTACCACCGCGAATATTCCTGGTCGCCGCTCGCCGCTGCTAATCACTAAAGAGGCAGTAGCGGGGATGGCTCCCGGTTCCGTAATCGTCGATATGGCGGCAGCTGGTGGCGGTAACTGCGAGTTGACCCGCCCCGGTGAAAAGATAGTCACCGAAAATGGGGTGACCATTATTGGCTATACCGACCTGGCCGGACGTCTACCTGGGCAGTCCTCCCAGCTGTACGGACAAAATATTGTTAACCTGTTCAAGCTGATCACTCCCGAAAAAGATGGAAAATACGTCCTCGATATGGAGGACGAAGTAGTACGGGGGATTACGGTTGCCAAAGGCGGAGAAAATATGTTCCCGCCGCCCGCGATCAAAGTACATGCGGCTCCTGCCCCACAGAAAAATGAGTCGGTTGCTGATGCAGCCGATGCAGCCCGCAAGAAAGCTGAAGAAGCAGCCTCGCAAAAACGCAAACGTTTCTTCTGGGCAGCGTTAGGGATTGTTTTGGGACTGGCACTGATTGCGGCTACCCCCAAGCCATTGATTCCTTATTACTTCATTTTGATGCTGGCGATTGTAGTGGGGTTCTATGTGATTACCTCCGTTACTCACTCGCTACACACCCCGCTAATGAGTGAAACCAACGCCATCTCGGGAATTATTCTGGTAGGAGCGATTTTGCAGGTAGGCAGCGCTAACCCGCTGGTGTCCGCACTTAGCTTCCTAGCAATCTTGGTGGCCTCGATTAACATCTTCGGCGGTTTCTCGGTCACGCACCGAATGCTGGCCATGTTCCGGGGGGAGGAGAAATAAGAAATGAGCAACGTACTATTTGCGGTAACCCCCACCCTGGTTGCCAGTGCTGCTAAAGGCGAATTTTGGATTAGCAGGGGGCAAAGCATCGCCTATCTGATTGCGGCGCTGCTGTTCATTTTGGCGCTCGCGGGTCTGTCAAAAAATGAGACCGCCCTGCGCGGTAACCGTTTTGGGGCAATCGGAATGTTGGTGGCAGTGGTAGCTACTATCGCGGTGGCGCTGCATAACGCGGGCGGACCTGGATATCAATCCACCCTGGTAACCGCCCTGTTGATAGCCGTAGCCATGATTGCAGGTGCAATTATCGGACTGTGGCGAGCCAAAACTATTCCCATGACTGGAATGCCGGAACTGGTAGCAATGCTGCACTCCTTCGTAGGTTTAGCGGCGGTGCTGGTGGGCTATAACACTTTCATTCACATGCCCGGAGAGTTCAAGAAAGCGGGCGTGGATGCAGCTACCGCGATTAACCCCGCCACGGTAGGTTTCCACCTCGGTGAAGTAGGAGTAGGGATTTTTATCGGTGCGGTTACCCTCACCGGTTCAATCGTCGCCTACCTAAAACTGTCGGGAAAAATCAAGGGCGCGCCCCTTACTTTGCCGGGACGCAATTGGCTGAACGCTATCGCCATTATCGTGTCCATCGTGCTCATCGGGGTGATGGTGCGCGGCTCCCACCTGAGCGCTACCACCATGACCTTGACTTGGATGCAGTGGGTAGCCATTATCGTGATGACCATCATCGCCCTAGTGTTGGGGCTGCACCTGGTGGCCGCGATTGGTGGCGGCGATATGCCGGTAGTAGTTTCCATGCTTAACTCTTACTCCGGTTGGGCAGCGGCCGCCGCGGGCTTCATGTTGGGTAACAATATGCTGATCATCGCGGGTGCCCTGGTGGGTTCCTCTGGTGCCTACCTGTCCTACATCATGTGCAAAGCCATGAACCGCTCATTTGTCTCCGTGATTTTGGGAGGCTTCGGCTCTGACGGGGGACCGGCGAAGGGGGCAGACACCGACTACGGGGACTACACCGAAACCAGTGCGGCCGAGGTCGCGCAGGCGCTAAAGGATGCCTCCAGCGTGATTATTACCCCCGGTTACGGGATGGCGCAGGCACAAGCCCAGTTCCCGGTAGCTGATCTAACGGCCAAGTTGCGTAGCATGGGAGTAAATGTGCGCTTCGGGATTCACCCGGTAGCGGGACGGATGCCCGGACATATGAATGTGCTACTGGCAGAAGCCAAAGTACCCTACGATGTGGTACTAGAAATGGATGAGATTAACGATGACTTCCCGGACACTGACGTGGTGTTGGTGATTGGGGCCAACGATACCGTTAATCCCGATGCCACTAAACCGGGCAGCCCGATCGCGGGAATGCCGGTACTGGAAGTGTGGAAGGCTCGCCAGGTGGTGGTGTTTAAACGTTCGATGAATCCCGGTTATGCCGGGGTGCAAAATCCACTGTTCTTTAACGAGAATACCGATATGCTCTTTGGCGATGCGAAAGCCTCGGTAGAAGAAATCGTGCGTAACTTATAAACCGATTCCAAACTGGACGGTCAGTTCCTGAAAAGTTGTGGGGGCAGAGTCGAAAATTCCGACTCTGCCCCCACACCTTTTCCAACCATAGTTAAGTAATACGCAAGTTAGGAAAGAGATTTCTTTTGTAAGGGAATATTTTTCCCGGTCAGCTTGAATTTGAGGTGATCGGCTTTAACCTCCACCCCGCTAAGCTGCAAACTAGCGGGCAGTCCGGTGATCGGAATATTAATCGTGGGTAAAAGGTCTGGTAGATTTAGTCGGGACTGCAGGTGGCGGGGTAGTGCAGTTTGCAGGGCAGTGGGTTTGATTATCAGGGTGGGAGTTAAACCATCTGCCCCTCCGTCCAAGGCAAGTTGCCCCTCAGCCAGGATTTCTTGCCCCCATTTCTTGGCAGCAAAAGTCAGCTTTCCGGCTGCTAATTTAACCTGTACTCCCGGAGCTTTTCCCTTCACTAGTTGTGCAAAGGTTTCTTGGCTGAGAATGCCTTCAGCCTTCATCTGGCCGATGCTATCAACATTTAACCTGCCTGCGGTCAGACCCAGCTGATTAATCTGGGCGTGGATCCTAGTTATCGGGATCGCACCGCCTGCTGCAGCCAAATTTAGACGGGGAATGTTAACCTCAATCTGCTTAATATTGCCCACAATCAGGGAATTTAAAAAAGGTAGATCATTAATTTTAACGGTGGCATTTTCAGCTCCTCGCTTCTCGAGAGCCTGAGTGCCTTCATTTTCTGCCCACCAGCAAGTAACCCGGTCTAACACTCCAAGTAGCAGCGTCAGTACGGCTATTACTATTAAAAATCGCTTCAGATTTTGCACCTGTTCAGTATAAAACGTTAGCGATTATTTCTAGTTAAAAGCGTTAAAAGTCTGGCAGTACTGCCAACATCTTGGTGAAGAAAAAATTATTTATCGATTTCCGCCTGTAGCGGGCCGAGGAGTTCTCGCTTAGGGTTGGCGCCCAGAATACCGCGAACCATTTCGCCCTGGTTAAACACCATGAACATGGGGATAGAGTTAATCCCATATTTGGCGGCTAACTGGGGGTTTTCATCGATATTAACTTTGGCTACTTTAGCTTTTCCGGCGACCTCGGCCGCTACTTCGTCCACGATCGGACCCATCTGGCGACAGGGCCCGCACCAGGGAGCCCAAAAATCTACCAACACCGGGAGCTCAGATTTTAATACTTCCTGGTCGAAATCTTTTTCAGTGACTTCTAGGGGTTTTGTCATCTTACGGTGTCCTCTCTAAAAATAGTTAATTAATAAGTTACTAGTCAGCTAGGGAACGTTCTGCATCCAGGGCAGCTCGGCATCCGGAGGCAGCAGCAGTAATAGCCTGGCGATAAGTGTGATCAACCAGGTCTCCGCAGGCGAAAACCCCTTTCAGATTGGTAGCGGTGCCGGGCAGGTTAACCTGCACGTATCCGGCTTCATCCAGTTTTACCTGTCCTTTAACTAGCTGGGAGCGCGGCTCGTGACCAATAGCCACAAAAACTCCGGTAGCATCCAAGGTAGTTTCGGCGCCGTCTACCGTGGATTGCAAGGTTAGGGATTCCACCTTGTCTTTCCCGTTTATCTGGGAAATAGTACTGTTCCAAGCGAAATCAATCTTCGGATTAGCTTGTGCACGTTCAGCCATGATTTGAGAAGCTCGTAGCTGATCGCGCCGATGAATTACCGTAACTTTCTTCGCGAACTTGGTTAGGAATAGGGCTTCTTCCATTGCGGAATCCCCGCCCCCTACTACTGCTAAGTGTTGGTCTTTGAAGAAAAAGCCATCGCAGGTGGCGCAATAGGAAACTCCCCGTCCCGATAGTTCCGCTTCTCCGGGGACGTTGAGTTTGCGATACTCCGAACCCATCGCCAAAATCACGCGGCGAGCCAGATACTGCCCCTCCGAGGTAACTACTTTTTTCTCTTCCCCATCCAGGGAAAGCTCAAGTGCATCCTCGTAAAGAATCTCGCACCCAAAACGCTCAGCCTGGGAAAGCATATTAGCCATCAAATCGGGCCCTTGAATCCCCTCGGGAAACCCGGGAAAATTCTCTACCTCGCTGGTATTCATAAGGGCACCACCAGCGGTTACTTCCCCGGCAATTAGGAGTGGATTGAGTCCGGCGCGAGCAGTGTAGATCGCTGCCGTATAACCGGCCGGTCCGGAACCGATAATGATAATGTCGCGTACCGACATAGAACCTCCTAGATCAGGGTCGTAGTGGCGCTATCACTAGACCCATTTTCCCAGCTAAAAAGACCAGCGCGCAACCAGTTAACGCAGTAAGCGAAACCCGGCAGGCTATAGCCGCCTAAGAAACCGCGATCTCAGAAATAGTTGCCCGATTATTCCCAGTGTTATCAAGAGGAAGTTCAGGGAACCACAATATTAGGGCATGGGCATTAGCTTTGGGGTTCAGTTTCAAGTTAACCGTATCGGCGAAACTTCCGGTAGCCAGGAC
>CAMYAU010000025.1 GCA_947253735.1 uncultured Varibaculum sp.
GGGCAGGTATATTCGAAGACCCTTAACGGCCTGCCCTTCGAAAACCCTGGTTTCCATTTCGTGGACTTATCCCCACAGATCTGCCCCAATGATGCTTGCAGTCCCCTGGTAGGAAATCTTTACGTCTACCTGGACCATGACCACCTGACCAAGTATTATTCCCAGACCTTAGAAGATTTCTTCGCTGAGCAAACCAAAGGGATTCTGGAGCCATAACACCCGGGATAACCCCCGGGAAGTTGAGCCCCCTAGCAACCAAATTCCTAGCTAACCATTTCTGGAAATATCTCCTAACTCCCCCGACTGGAAAAGCCAGCGGAGTTTATAAAGAGCAGATTAGAAAAGCCCGTAATATTAGCATTAGGTGTATTCTGCTTAATGTAATGTTTTTCTAAACATTGGGCGCTTTAAGAGTCGGGCGCCGCCGTTGGAAGGAACTTACTATGGCAACCCCTAAAACATATGTCACCAACATAGAGCTCGACCATTCCTCACCGATCCCCCTCTATCACCAAATCTCTGAACCCATAAAAGATTTGATCCTGGACGGCACAATTCAGCCAGGCACAAAGCTAGAGGATGAAATATCTATGGCGACTCGCTTAGGGGTATCCCGCCCCACGGCTCGCCGCGCGCTACAAACCCTGGTTGATTTACGGCTAGTAGTACGCAAACGCGCAGTAGGAACCATTGTTGCTCCCAAAGAAATACACCGGCAAGCAAAAGTATCTTGCCTCTATGATGACCTGCGGGAACTAGGGCTAAAACCCACTAGTAAAATTATTTCCTACCAGGAAGTCACCGCCGATAAACAAATCGCGCAAGAACTGCATTTATCAGAGGGACAAACAGTAATAAAAGCTCTTCGCCTAGGTATATCCAAAGGGGAGCCTCTAGTTATTATGACCAATTACTTCCTCCTAGAAGTAGCACCCTCCGAAAAACAACTCCGCACCGGCGGCCTCTATGACGTGATGCGCAGCCAAGGACACGAAGTTGTAAGCGCCCAACAAACCATTGCCGCCCGCATAGCCAGCAACAAGGAAGCAGAAACCTTGCAAGAACCCCACGGGGCCGCAGTCTTAACTATGCGCCGCATTTCCTACAACCGATCAGGGCAACCCATCGAAGTTGGAGAACATATTTGCCGGGCTTCCCGCTACCGCTTCACCATCAGCCTCTAAAAATCAAACCCTCCCCAATACTTCCCAAGCCTAATAGGAAGGTAACCCCAATTTTTCCTACCGCTAGAAGTAAACGAAGATACGCAAAAGGCGGGGCCGGACCCCGACCCCGCCGATTACTATACAGCTAATTTGCGCAGGTAAACCGCGCAGACAACGCTAAAATCTAGCGCTCAACCTTAGCCAAAATGTCACGCGCGGAAAGAATCAAGTATTCCTCCCCGCCGTACTTGACCTCGGTACCACCATACTTGGAGTAAATCACACTGTCGCCCTCGGCAACATCCATCGGAACCCGGTTACCCTGGTCATCAATGCGACCCGGTCCCACCGCGATTACCTTACCTTCCTGCGGCTTTTCCTTGGCAGCATCGGGAATAACCAGACCCGAAGCGGTCTTTTGTTCCGCTTCTGCCTGCTGAATCACGACGCGATCTTCTAACGGCTTAATGGAGACTGACACTGCAGACCTCCCTTTCTTTTTCCAAAAACTTTTCGGTTTAATACCGGAACTATGACGTCGCGGGTTGCCAGATTTCCGGTACCAGTCTGGAGTCTCACAACTCCAAATGCACTATTTAGCTTAGGGCTATTCTGGCACTCAATCAAGCTGAGTGCCAGCTTTGTCTTACGCCCTCCGCGAATCCACATTTGGGCAAAGAAAATCATTGCTGGTCTTACTAGAGTTAACCCTCCCCCAGTTATCGCCGCCACCTCGGACGCTAATAACCCTGCTACCCAGCACTCCCCCTCGTAGTTAGCAAAGCTCAGCTAAACTAAAAATAGGGGGTACAGATTAATGACAAGTAGCAAAACGCAACTCAGCTTCACCCAAATGCAGCAGTTAATCTCCTCTTTTCCCTCGCCCGAAGACCCAATGATTGCAGCACTTACCACCCAAGAAGGCTGGCAACTACTGCAAACATATCCTGCTCCCCCATCCCCACAGGGTACGACTATTGCAAACAAGCTACGCAAACACTATTCCCCAAATCTAGTCACTTCCTTACAAACCCAATGGTCATTGCGGGAAAAAGCTAAAGAAAAAATGGGGACCACAGCCGCAGATTACCTCTTTACTCGCGACGGACTAGAACAGGCCACCCGCAAGTTAGTAGCCATCCAACGCGCTAAACGTTTCACCACCGCTGGCGTAACCAGGGTGTTGGATCTAGGCTGCGGAATTGGCGCCGACTCAATGGAACTGGCACGCCACTGCCCAGATTTTCAAGCAGTAGATCGCAGCCCCGCGGCCGCCACCTGCGCTGCAATCAACCTTTCTGACCTGCCGGCAGCACAAGTTTTTTGCCAAAGTGCCGAACAAGTAATCTCCCAAAAGAATCTTCCCGCCCTATTTGTTGATCCAGCCCGCCGCGCCGCTACCGGACGAGTCCTCTCCCCCGAATCTTGGTCCCCTCCCCTGAGCAAAGTCCTGGAATGGGGAAAACGCGCTCCGCATTTAGCGGTCAAACTCGCTCCGGGGATTGACTTAGCTAACCTGCCCGACGGCTACCACGCCCAATGGGTGAGTATCCAAGGTGACCTAGTAGAATGCGCCCTGTATTCACCAGGCTTAGCTCCCGAGGGCGCCGGACGATCCGCGCTGCTGATCTCCGGTGAGCAGGTAACCCAATACCGCTGCTCCACTGCCCACAATCCCGGAGAAAACCATGTGCAAGTCCCGCAGGCATCCGTTTTAGGCAGCTACCTTTTCGATCCTGATCCCGCAATTATTCGCGCCGGAATCCTACCCGACCTATGTCAACACCTTGAGGCTTCTCCCGTATCTGCCGGTATTGCCTACCTAACCGGAGATATCCTTCCCACTGTCCAGGACGCGGCCGCATTACATTGCTATCAAATAGTGGATAATTTGCCCCTAAAACCCAAAACAATTACCTCATACCTGCGCTATCAGCAGGCCACACGGCTGGACATCCTCAAGCGGGGAATCGCCCTCGATATCGGGACTTGGCGAAAAAAGGTGATGCCGAAGAAGAATCATGACTGGTCTCCGCACACTGTAACCGTAGCGCTAACCCGAGTAGCCGGCGCACACCGCTGCCTGGTACTCGAGGACGTTAACTAGGACGCCCCGGGGTTCTCTCTGAAACCACCGGTGCCAAAACTGCTACAGTCGGGGCTCCACATCATCGGGCGGTTCCACCGTCACCGAAGGCTCATTAGGATCAGCCTTTTGCGCCTGCGCCCGCTCTTGTAGCAGCTGCTGCGCCTGCTTGGCGTATTCGATCCCTTTTTCTACTGCCTGGCCAGCATACTCGCGTCCTTTTTCCGCTGCCTGCTCCATATAGGGGCGGGCCTTCTCCATGGTTTCTTCCGCGTACTCCCGGCTTTTCTCCGCGGCCTGTTCCACGTAGGGACGGGACTTTTCAACCGCCTGCTCTACGAAAGGACGGGCCTTCTCCATAGTTTCTTCCGCATATTCGCGCCCTTGCTCAACCAGGGGCCTAATCCTCTCAGCGGCCTTTTCGAAACCCGGACGCATCTGGTCAAATGACTTCGCCATATTTTCCTTCACCTTTCGATAGATGCTTTCCGCCTCTAAATCTTTCCCTGCAGCATCATTGCTTTCAGCTTGCGGATTCCCCGTATCCATCTGGGTAGGGGCCATATAAATCTGGGTAAGCGGCATCTGAGAATCCGGACCAAAATCTTTAGGAGAGGGCGGCATTCCCGCTTTCACCAACACCTCCCCGAGGGCGGCTATTTGGGCACCATTATCAGTGCAAAAACGGATCGGAGGGATCCGCACGGTAATCCCCGCGGCTTCAGCGCGCTGCGCTAAAAGTTCCCGCAAACGCGAATTCGCAGAAAAACCGCCGCCCACTACGATCTCGCGGCAATCAAAATCCCGGGCTGCCTGCACCGCTTTCTTAGTTAAAGAATCATTCACAGCCTCGGAAAAACCGGCACAGATATTCTCGCGATTAATGGTTTCCCCCGCAGCCTCTAATCCCTCGATATAGCGGGCAACCGCAGTTTTTAGACCCGAAAATGAAAAATCATAGCGGTGGCGTTCCTTGTCTTTACCTGCTGCCAATCCTCGCGGGAAACGGATCGCTTTCTTATCCCCCGCCTGCGCGAGGCGATCAATGTGCGGTCCCCCAGGATAAGGGGTACCGAGCAGGCGCCCTACTTTATCGAAAGCTTCCCCAGCGGCATCATCTAGGGTGCCACCAAGTTCGGTAATATCACTGGCCAGATCACGCACCAACACCAAATTCGAATGCCCACCCGAGCAAATCAAGCCGATAAAAGGAGGATGAAACTCCCCCTCTACCAAGCCATCTACCGCCAGGTGTCCGATTACGTGGTTTACTCCGTAGAGCGGTTTATCGAGCGCCAATGCCAAGGCTTTAGCCGCAGAAATCCCCACCGTTAATGAGCCCACCAAACCCGGCCCTGCCGCGCAAGCTATCGCGTCAACCTCGCTCAACGTCACCCCGGCCTCTTCACACGCCGTCTGTAAGGTCGGGAGGAAGGATTCCAGGTGGGCACGGGAAGCGATCTCGGGAATGATTCCCCCGTAGCGAGCATGCTCATCCATAGAAGTGGCAGTACGATCTGCCAATAGTTTTCCCCCGCGCACCAGCGCCACGCCAGTTTCATCGCAGGTAGACTCAATTCCCAGGATCAGCGGTTCACTCATATTCTTATTTTACCCACACCCCGGATTTGTGGCCTAACGATACCGCCTTTAGCTGGAATAACTATTCACCTGAAGAATATGGAAGGCGGGCCCGGAGAATACTCTCCGAGCCCGCCTTGGCCATGCAAAAGAACGGCTAATTGACTGTTAGCTGCAGATTTAGACCCCAGCGAGAACAGCTTTGCCGAGCTGACGGTTCAGCACCGCAATAAAGTCCAACGGCACCTGCTTGGGGCAGACGGCTGCACATTCACCAAAGTTAGTACATCCGCCGAATCCTTCAGCACTCATCCGGTTAAGCATTTGCGTAACCCGTCGTAGATTCTCGGGTTTACCCTGCGGAAGCAGACCCAGGTGAGTCACTTTCGCAGAAGTAAATAGCATCGCCGAACCGTTCGGGCAGGCAGCCACACACGCCCCGCAACCAATGCAGGCCGCGGCTTCAAAAGCCCGATCTGCGTCCTTCTTGGGAACCGGAGTGGCATGCGCATCCGGAGCTGCCCCAGTATTAACCGAAATATATCCGCCGGCCTGAATAATGCGATCCAGGGCGTTACGGTTAACCACCAGGTCCTTAATGATCGGGAAGGCCTTTGAACGCCAAGGCTCAATGGTAATCGTGTCCCCATCCTTGAAAGAACGCATATGCAGCTGGCAGGTGGTGGTGTTATCTTTCGGATCCGAGGAATGGTTCCCATGCGGAACCCCGTTAATTACCAGGCCGCACATACCGCAGATTCCCTCGCGGCAATCCGAGTCAAAAGCGACCGGCTCTTCCCCGCGAGCAAATAGATCCTCATTGAGGATGTCCAGCATTTCCAGGAAAGAGGAATCCTCGCTAACTCCGTGGAGCTGATATTCGTGGATAGCTCCCTCGGCGTCTGGGCCAGCCTGACGCCAGATTCGCAAAGTGATGTTCACTTGTAGCTCCTTGTCTTGACCTCGATATTGTTGTAAATCAAATCCTCCTTGTGCAGGACAGGGGGCTGATCTTCACCTTTCCATTCCCAAGCGGCTACATACATGAAGTTTTCATCGTCACGCATAGCCTCGCCCTCCGGGGTTTGGTGTTCTGCCCGGAAGTGACCGCCACAGGATTCTTCCCGATGCAACGCATCGATACACATCAGCTCACCCAGTTCGAGGAAGTCAGCCAAGCGACCGGCACGCTCTAGTGACTGGTTCATCTCGCCAGACTTCTTGCCCGGGATCCGTACATTGTTCCAGAACTCTTTACGCAGTTCCCGAATCAATCCGATAGCTTTCTTCAGCCCTTCACGGGTACGGGACATACCGCAGTACTCCCACATAATGTGGCCAAGTTCCTTGTGGATAGAGTCCACTGAACGAGTACCCTCAATCGCCATAAGCCGATCGATACGCTCTTGCGCCTGCTGTTTCGCCGCCAAAACATCCGGATGATCCTGCGGCAAATCTTTCCAAGCCAGAGTGTGGGCCAGGTAATCATTTACCGTGTTCGGCAAAACGAAATAACCATCAGATAGTCCCTGCATCAAAGCAGAAGCACCCAGACGGTTAGCACCGTGATCGGAGAAGTTAGCTTCCCCGCCCACGTATAGCCCAGGGATAGTGGTCTCTAGGTCATAGTCAACCCAAACCCCACCCATGGTGTAGTGCACTGCCGGGTAAATCCGCATCGGCACTTCGTAAGGATCGTCATCGGTGATCCGCTTATACATATCGAACAGGTTGCCGTACTTGGCAGAGACAGCTTCCTTGCCCATACGTTTAATCGCATCTGCGAAATCCAAGTAAACGCCGCGAGCAACCCCGTCAATCTCGGGACCTACCCCGCGACCCTCGTCACACATATTCTTGGCTTGCCGGGAAGCGATGTCGCGCGGAACCAGGTTACCGAAAGAGGGATAAATACGCTCTAGGTAGTAGTCGCGATCCTCTTCTGGAATTTCGCGGGGATCCTTCTTGCAGTCCTCTTTCTTCTTGGGAACCCAAATACGTCCATCGTTACGCAAGGATTCACTCATCAAAGTGAGTTTAGATTGCTGATCACCATGCTGCGGAATACAGGTGGGGTGAATCTGGGTGTAGCACGGGTTAGCGAAATAGGCACCCTTACGGTAGGCACGCCAAGCAGCAGTACCGTTACAGCCCATAGCGTTAGTGGACAAGAAGAAAACATTCCCATAGCCACCGGTCGCTAAAATAACAATCGAGGCAGTGAAAGTTTCCAGTTCGCCAGTCACCATATCGCGAGCTACAATCCCGCGGGCCCGTCCGTCCGAAACAATGAGTTCCACCATTTCGTGACGGGAGTGAGATACTACCGTTCCTGCATTAACCTGGCGTTCTAGCGCCTGGTAGGCGCCAATCAGGAGCTGTTGCCCCGTCTGACCCCGCGCATAGAAAGTACGGGAAACCTGCACCCCGCCGAAAGAGCGGTTATCTAGTAGGCCACCGTATTCACGAGCAAACGGTACGCCCTGGGCTACACACTGGTCAATAATATTGGCAGATACTTCCGCGAGCCGGTAAACGTTGGTTTCCCGGGCCCGGTAGTCCCCGCCCTTGACCGTGTCATAGAACAGCCGGTAGTCAGAGTCATTGTCATTGCGATAATTCTTCGCGGCGTTGATCCCGCCCTGAGCCGCAATCGAGTGTGCACGGCGGGCAGAATCTTGGTAGAAGAAAGCATCAACGTGGTAACCCATTTCCCCCAGCGAGGCGGCAGCGGCGCCCCCTGCCAGACCGGTACCCACCACGATGATTTTGATCTTCCGGCGGTTAGCCGGGTTAACCAGCGCCGCATTAAACTGGCGCTGCTTCCAGCATTTTTCAATCGGCACATCTAGAGGTGCCTTCTGGTCAGCAATCGGTTCACCAACGGTGTACAAACCGTCAATGAGATTTTCTTGTTCAGTCATCTTACGCATCCTTCCCTAACAACCCGGCACCGGAGCAGGGCTGGTGATTACCAAATAAAGCGGCGGAATGGCGAACAAGGCGAACAGCAACAGCCCCACTAACCCGGAGACATAAACCGTCGCTTTATGCGTGTTTTCCCGGATCCAACCCATAGTTTGTAGGGCGGACCAAACGCCGTGTCCCACATGCAAAGCCACAATCGCGACCGCACCCAGGTAAATAATCAGGCTCCACCAGTTTTCTGGCGAGAACGTGGTTACCATCATGTTCCACGGCGCCATCGGAATCTGTTCTCCGTCTACATCGTAGGTGGCGGAGCAATACGCACTTGATGCCCCAATCTGCACCCACTTGGTGGTGAAGTGGAAAATATGGAAAACGATAAACAGCACTAGCAACACGGAGCCGACACGTACGGTTCGGGTCGCATAGTTGTTAACCACGTTCTGTTTGACAACGTACTTCTGACTGCCTCGGCCCTTGCTGGCGCGATACCAGAGGTAGAAGGCGCAAATCATATGGATCAGGACGCAGGCAAGAAGCGCGACGCGCAGAATCCAAAGTAGACCTTCATAAGGCAGGATAGGGGCACCGAAGACCCGTAGGTGGTGGGCATAACCGTTATAGGCATCCGCCCCCGCCAAAATCTTCAGGTTGCCGTAGGAATGCATTAACACAAACAGTACAAAGAAGATGCCGGTAACGGCCATGCACTGTTTCGCGAAGACCAGGGTATTCCAGCTTCGCCTCTTCTGAATTTCTTTTGTATTGGCCACGTTTCTCAGGCTAACCCACCGGTTTTTACAGAGTTAGGATTTTAGGTCTATATGAGCAAAAAAGAGAAAATATTTTTAGCTTTTAAACCGGACTAACCTGCAAAAATAGGCAATTACTTTGAAGCCGTAAAAGAACATATCAAAGTGACTATTTCTTATTTACGACGGAAATATCCCAGGAATTTTCCAGCAATTGAGAAAGGGTTAAGTTTCAAAATACCTTTTTGCGGTGGTCAAGCGGATATTATTTCCGCGCCGATAGGACCGGGAGAGGGAGCCGCCAAGCGTTTGCGCATTACCAAAGCATCTTCACGAGGATGGGAATAATAGCCGCGTCGCACACTTAAAGGCATAAATCCCGCGTGTTCATAAAGGCAGATCGCGGCCTGATTTGAACTGCGCACCTCAAGAAATATTTCAGCTGCTCCCCGCTTTCGAGCCTCGGTGAGAGCAGAGTTTAAAAGGATGCTTCCTAGCCCGTGGCGGCGTTTAGCTGGCAGGACTGCCAGGGAATGCAACTCCGATTCTGGCACTAAGACTTCTAGCAGAGCTGCCGCCACCAGCACTTCCTCGTCCCAGATACCTAAAGCTAATCCGTAGCGGGCGGTGAGCATTTGCCGCAGCTGCACAGCGCTAAATCCTTCTGCCCCAAAACAGGATTGTTCCAGGGCAAGCAGCGCCGGCACGTCCTCGAGATTTAAAAGAACGCAGCCCGGCACGATAGCTATTTCACCTGGTTAGGAGGCTGCACGTCCGGGCGGCGTAGATACAGGGGAGAGAGCGTATCTAATAGCTGTTCAGCAGACTTCTCGCTCAGACGCACCTGCGCGATCCTACCTAAAACTGCTGCCTCAACCTCGGTGGGGAACCCGGGATTTAAGGTCAAGTCTTGGGGATAGAGGGCAGCCCCTGCCCCGGCAACAATCAAACCGGGTTTAGCCGCCCGGTTCGCAAAACCGGCCGGTTTTCCCACTTCCGGTCCCCATAAACAGCAAACATCATCCGGTCCATCTGCGCGATACTCGGCGCAATAAATCTCTTTACGGCGCGCATCGGTAGCCACGAATACTTCCTGCGTGGGTGGCACCAGGTCTAAAACAGCACGGGCAAGGGCATCTAGGGAGCTAATCCCGATCACCGGAACTCCCAGCGCATAACCGATCGTGCGGGCAGTTACCAATCCTGCTCGTAAACCAGTAAAGGGAGCCGGACCGCGTCCTACTGCTACCGCTTCAATACCGGCTTTCGCGAGGGCGCAACCGCAAGCTTCCTGTACGACCTCACTTACCAGTTCCGAGAGGTGTTCAGCATGAGAACGCGAGTCCTGACTGGAACGGCTAGCCAAGACCTGGGCTTTGGCTTCACTATCCCACAGGGCAACTGATGCTCCCAGCGAAGTGTCAATACATAGAATCCGCATTTTTTACCTACTTTTCTTCTTTGTCTTCAAACGCGGAAAACACCGATTCCCAGTCAGTTCCTTCCCAACGCTTTCCCAGAGGGCGGATAGTAATCGTGCGTTTGCCATCATCCATCTGCGCCAAGTCAACTACCCCATCAGCGTTGGCAGCAACCCCGCCGTGTTCCCGGTGAATCTCAATCTCTAGACGATCGGCCGAGAGCTGCTCGGTTTTCCCTTCACCCCATTCAATGACCGTAATCGCCTCATCTAAAGTGGAATCCAAATCGAGGGTTTCTAGATCCGTTAAATCTTTAATCCGATAGGCATCGGCATGAATCAGATCAGGGCCTCCCACTAGAGACGGATGCACTCGAGCAACAATAAAGGTCGGGGAAGAGACCCTGCCTTTAACCTGCAGTCCGGAACCAATTCCCTGAGTAAAAGTAGTTTTTCCGGCGCCTAGTCCCCCGGAAAGCATCACTAGATCCCCTGAGCGCAACTGGGTGGCCAGCACCTGCCCGACTGCGCGCGTGCGGTCAGCTGAGTTAACGGTAATAGTAATCGGCACGTTTCCTCCTAGATATAGACCCGCGGCACCCGAGGATTAAGATCGGTAACAATCGTATAGTTTATGGTTTCAGCGGCCTTCGCCCAATCATCAGCGGTAGGTTCACCCTGGGAGCCATCTCCCCAAACTCGCACGGTCGCACCGGGCGCCAGCGGGGGTTTCCCATCTTGACCGCAACCTAAATCCACCATGAACTGATCCATACAAATCCGCCCCACCTGCGGATATTTCTGCCCATTGGCGGCGACCCAGATTTTTCCGGAGGCGTGGCGGTCAATCCCGTCCGCATACCCGAGCGGCACGATCCCGATATAGGTATCGCGGGGCGCCACCCAGGTGCCTCCATAGGAAACCGGGTGCCCCGCAGGAAGTTTCTTCACACTGATCAAATCAGCTTCTAGCCGCATAATCGGGGTGAGCAGCAAGCTAGCGGTAGTGGAGCGAGCGGGATTCGGGGTCAGGCCGTACATGGCGATCCCGTAACGAGCCAAATCGAAATGCGCCTGGGGATGCCACAGCAGTCCCGAAGAAGCCGAAAGATGGCGAAGCAGCCCCGTAAATCCCCGCTTTTCAGCTGCTGCACAAGCCTGTTGAAAATATGCAAGTTGCCGCGCAGTCGCCTGTTCCCCATCGCCCGCTTCATCTCCGCGCGCCAAATGCGACCACATCCCGATAACTTCCGCCGTTCCCTCGTCACGGGCCAGTTCCGCTGCCGCCAGCAAAGGAGCTAGATTTTCTGGTAGGGCGCCTTCTCTTCCCATCCCGGTATCCACCGCCAAGTGCACCCGGGCTTTTTTACCCGCCGCGCGGGCCGCGCTGGCCACCCGCAACAAGGTTTCAGGATTAGATACCGCAATATCCAAATCAGCTTTAATCGCAGTTTCCAGGTCCGCATCGGGACTGAAAATCCAGGTGAAAATGTGTGCTTGCGGAAAATCTTTCAGTGCCTGCCGTAGCTGCAAGGCTTCCGCCATCTGCGCCACCCCGAACCATTCCACTCCGAACTCGAGGGCGGCGCGAGCGATCTGCGCACCTCCGTGCCCATAGGCATTGGCTTTAACAATCGCCATCGCCTGCACATTCGGGTCACATTTACGCAGCTGCTGCAAGTTCTTTTCCAGTGCAGAACGGTCAATAATCGCGCGTGCCGGAAAATCAGTATTCATGTCCATGACTATACCGCGCTAGGCTTGCTCCAAGGCATAGGCGATAGCCTGCGGAACCTTGCGGGCAATATCGGTAGCCACTATGGGGGCCCCCAAAGAGGACCCAGTAGACGGATCCTCAGAGGCAAACGAAAGTCCCGCTGATTTCCGGGCAGCCATGGCATGCACCCAGGCGGCGGAAGCCACCGCCGCTGAAACTTGAGAGGCAGACAGTTGCTGCCCCGACTGTTCTGCGCGCGCCTGATGCTGAGCCAGCACTGCCGCAGTGATTCCCGCAAGCACATCACCAGACCCGGCAGTACCCGTCCAAAAAGGTGCCCCCGCCTGGCTAAACATAGTTCCCTCTGCACTAGCAATCAGAGTTACTGCCCCTTTTAACAGCACCGTTGCTCCAGTTTTATCAGCTAAATATTGCACCCATGCTGCGGGCGATGCCTCCACTTCTGCACGGCTTACCCCGCCGCGCCCTCCTCCGGCTCCCAGTGCAGAGAGCAGGCGCGCTGCCTCGCCCGCGTGAGGAGTAAGGACCGCCCGGTGAGTGAGGGTTCCGCCCGGAATCTGCGAGATGATTTGCGGATAAAGATCAATGGCACCAGCGTCCAAAACTAGAGGAATTCCGCTGGTAGCAGCTTGCACTGCCTGGTTGACTGCTTCACGTATCCGGGAGGAATCTTTGGGGTCTATTCCCGGACCTACCAGCAGGCATTGATGCTTGCCTGCACCCGAAACTGCCTCCGGGAAGCGAGAAAGAATTGCGAAAGCCGCATCCTCGGGGCCTACATAGCGCACCATTCCGGCACCGGCCCTACCCGCACCCTCTACGCACATCACTCCAGTGAGGGGGAAAGATGAGGAGCCCGCAACTATTTGCACTACCCCGCGAGTGTATTTATGGTCTTCGGGACCGGGAACTGGCCATAAAGCACCCACATCAGCTGCTTGCAGGCGGGCGAGCCGCGGCTCTTTCATCTGCAAACCCAGGTCTACCAGTCGCACCTGCCCAAAATGATAGGCGGCAGGCGGGAGCAGGGAAGAGGATTTACGCCCTCCCATAGTTACCGTCACGTCAGCCCCCAAGAAGGGAGCGGGCAGACGTCCGTCATCGGTGAAAATCCCGGAAGGAATATCGATAGCGACTCGCAGCACCTTTGAGCGCCTAGACTCATATAGGCGAGTCAATTCCAGAGCTACCTGCGCTAATGGTTCACGTAATTTGCCGTTGACCCCGGTTCCTACCAAACCATCAATCCACACCCCGGCTGCGCGGGCACGCCGGGAGGCCAAGCGTGCAATCTGACGAGCATCGCCCGCCAAATCCACCCGCTCGATAGTTACCTCCGATTTTTCCGCCGCCACCAGCGCTTTTTCATGGGGTTTGTCCGAAAGCAACAATGCAAGGCAGGAATAGCCCAGTTTTGCCAGATAAGACAGAGCATAAAGGCAATCGCCCCCGTTATCGCCGCCGCCCACTAAACCCAAAATCCGGGTTTCCGCGACTTTAGCCCCCCGGGCAAGCAGAAACTCGACAGTAGTATCACTAACTTCGCCGGCGGCCTTTTTCATTAACGCCCCTTGCGGGTGTTCGGCTACCACTTTGGCTTCAGCTTGCCTAACTGTTCGTTTCTCGAATGCCTCAATCATGCCGCCAGTTTCCCCTCCTGCTGGCTACTCCACCGTCACCGATTTGGCAAGGTTACGCGGCTGATCCACGTCATATCCCTTACTCTTGGCAACTTCACAGGCAAACACCTGCAGTGGAATCACCGTCAGCAAAGGCATATAGAGGGTGGGGGTGCTGGGAACCCGGAAAATATGATCGGCATATTTATCGACTTTATCGTCGCCCTCTTCCGCTACTACCAGGGTGATCGCGCCACGAGCACGCACTTCCTGGAGGTTAGAAATCACTTTTTGATGCAGCTCCGGGCGGCGCGGAGTAGGCACTACGATAAACACGAACTGTCCTGGCTCGATTAAGGCAATCGGGCCGTGTTTGAGCTCCCCGGCGGCGAAACCTTCCGCGTGTACATAGGCGATTTCTTTAAGTTTGAGCGCCCCTTCCATGGCCACGGGGTACCCCACGTGTCGCCCTAAGAAAATCGTGGATTTCAGGTCTTTCCCGTAGCGTTTAGCAACCTCCACTACCGGCTGCATTTCATTAAGCAGAGTTTGCATCTTGTGGGGAACTGCCGCCAGTTTCTCAAGGTAATCAGCAATTTCATCAATGAACTTATTCCCGCGCACCTGCGCTAAGTACAGCCCCAACAGGTAGCAGGCAGTGATTTGAGCAGTAAATGCCTTGGTAGAGGCCACGGCGATTTCGGGGCCGGCATGGGTAAGCAACACCGCATCGGATTCACGAGGAATAGTGGAACCAGGGGTATTCACAATCGCGAGTACTTTCGCGCCTTGTTCGCGCGCATGCCGCACCGCCATAATAGTGTCCATGGTTTCCCCGGACTGGCTGATTGCCACCACCAAGGTGCGTTGATCAACTACCGGGTCACGGTAACGGAACTCGCTGGCCAACTCCACTTCTACCGGGATCCGGCACCAATGCTCAATCGCGTAGCGCGCAATCTGCCCGGCATAAGCGGAAGTACCACAAGCGATAATCACCATTTTGTTGACTTGTCGCAGCACATCTTGACTGATGCGCAGCTCATCTAGAGTGAGATAGCCCTGCGAATCATTACGATCCTGCAAGGTGGCAGTCACTGCGGAAGGTTGTTCATGGATTTCTTTTTCCATGAAAGTCCCCCACCCGCCCTTAGAGGTGCGGTCCACCGAAAAATCAATAGTGAATTCTTTAGGAGTGACCGCTTGACCTTCGCTGTCGGCTACCTGCACCTGTTTGGCAGTGACCATAACCAGTTCATCTTGCCCGATTTCTAGGCATTCCTTAGTGTGATCGGCAAAAGCTAAAACATCTGAACCGAGGTAGTTACAATCTTTACCCACCCCAATAACCAACGGGGAGGAGCGGCGCGCAGCTACTACGATTCCCGGGGCGTCCCGATGGATCGCCAAGATCGTGAAAGTCCCTTTCAACTGCGCCATAGTCTTTAGCAGCGCCCGGGCAAGCCGCGCCGCCGCCTGGTGGGCTCCCTTGGCGACCTCGGCAGGCACCTGTGCGTCATCTAGGACAGGGGCAGGAACCTCAGCTGCGCTCTCCCCGAGGAAAGCATCTGTGCCCTCGTCAGCTAAATAGGACGCTGCCAGCAGATTTGCGATTACTTCCGTGTCAGTTTCGGAAACAAAGGTAAAGCCCTGTTTTTCCAGGAGTCGGCGCAGGTTATCGGCGTTTTCGATAATCCCGTTATGGACTACCGCAAGTTGCCCATCGGAAGAAGCATGGGGGTGTGCATTGATGTCGGTCGGCCCCCCATGAGTGGCCCAGCGAGTGTGCCCAATCCCTGCGATTGCCTCCGGTAGGGGATTCTCCTGCAAATCTGCCCGCAAATTGGCGAGTTTTCCACTTTTCTTGCGGATTTCAATCCCGCTCGGGGTGGATAGTCCAATCCCCGCGGAGTCATAGCCGCGATACTCAAGGCGGGCCAGACCCCCCATAATCACTTCTTCTGCATCTTTAGTAGGCGCCAGTCCTACCATTCCTAAGATTCCACACATAAAATAGATTTTTTCACGAGTTCCGCCTCTTTGCTATCCCGCACGCCTAAGCAGCATAAATAAGGAATATTGACGGGAGATGACCACAGGGGAAAACTAAGACAGCTCGGTGCGGTAGGCTGAGAAAGTCAGATTCTGCTAGTTGAAAGACAGGTAAAATGGGCAGACTTTTTGGAACCGACGGAGTGCGCGGCCTAGCAAATAAAGAATTAACCCCAGAATTAGCTTTGGAACTGGGACGAGCTGCCGCTAAACAAGTGCGCAAAGATACGCCAAAAGGCCGCCGCCTGCGGGCAATCGTCGGCCGTGATACTCGGATGTCCGGAGATTTCCTAGATCACGCGATCTCGGCGGGACTCGCTTCCGAGGGTGTGGACGTAAACCGTATCGGAGTAGTAACTACCCCTTGCGTCGCCTACCTCACCGCGAAAGCTGACGTCGACCTGGGGGTAATGATTTCTGCCTCCCACAATCCCATGCCCGATAACGGGATCA